>JASHSA010000006.1 GCA_030037035.1 Thermoplasmata archaeon | reverse complement strand
GCCGGTCGGGTCCGCGCGCTCGCGCAGGTGCGCACCGAGGGCGGCTACATGGCCGAGGTCGGCCAGCGCCGTGCCGGCTCGGTCGAGATGCTCGAGCACAACTGCCCGATCCTCGCGCTCGCCGAGGCGTACCCCGAGGCGTGCGAGACCGAGCGGGCGATGTTCTCCTCGATGCTCCGGGCGCGCGTCGACGTCAGTCACCGCCTCGTCGCCGGGGACCCGGTCTGCCGGTTCCTCGTGCGGGAACGCTCCGGCCGGCCATGAACGGCGGCGCTCCCCACCGCACCGCGATCGTCACCGGGGCGAGCCGGGGCCTGGGCGAGGTCGTCGCGCGCGTCCTCGGCGACGACGGCTACGCGCTCGTCCTCACGGCGCGGCACGAGGCGCCGCTGCGCGAGGCGGCGGCGCGCCTGCGCGCGCGGGGCGTCGACGCGAGGACGGTCGTCGGGGACGTCGCCGACGCGGCCCACCGCCGTAGCCTTCGCGAGCTGGCCGACCGGGACGGCGGCCTCGACGTCCTCGTCAACAACGCGAGCGAGCTCGGGCCGTCGCCGCTGCCGTCGCTCGCCGAGCTCCGGCTCGACGAGCTGCGTCGGGTGCTGGAGGTGAACGCCGTCGCTCCTCTCGCCTTGGTCCAGGCGCTGCACGCCCCGCTCGGCCGCTCCGGGGGCCTGATCGTGAACATCACGAGCGACGCGGCGCGCGGAGGATACCCGGGCTGGGGGGGCTACGGCGCCAGCAAGGCGGCGCTCGAGCTCGTCTCCCTGACGCTCGCTCACGAGCTCTCCGCCGAAGGGATCGCGGTCGCCACGGTCGACCCGGGGGACCTGCGGACGGCGATGCACCAGCGGGCGTTCCCGGGCCTGGACATCTCCGACCGCCCGCTCCCGGACGTCACGGAGCCGTTCTGGCGCTGGCTGTTCCGTCAGCCGCGCACGGCGGTCTCCGGCGGAACGTTCCGGGCGCAGGCCGACCGGTGGGAGCTGGTCGCGTGAGCGTCAGCGTGGCGGCGCCGCCTCGGCTCGAGGCGGACCGGAGCCCCGAGCGCCGAGGGCTCGCGCGCGACCAGGTCCGGCTCCTGCTGAGCGACCGGCACGGCGAGCGGGACCTCGCGTTCGTCGACCTCCCCGAGCTCCTCGAGCCCGGCGACCTCCTCGTCGTCAACGAGAGCGCGACCATCCCCGCGAGCGTTGCGGCGGTCGGCCCGTTCGGAGCGTTCACGCTGAACCTGTCGACCGACTACGGGGGCCGCCTCTGGCTCGCCGAGCCGAGGTGGGGCCGGGGACGACCGGGGCCGCTGCCGCTGCGGGACGGGAGCCGGCTCGACGTCGCCGGGCTCGGCGCGACGGTCGTCGCCCGGCATCCGACGATCCCCCGCCTTGCGTTCGTGCGGTTCGACCGCGACCCCGCGGAGGTGCTGGAGCGGGCCGGCCGCCCGATCGCCTACGGCTATCTCGCCGCCGACGAGCCGCTGGAAGCGTACCAGACGATCTTCGCGAGGGTCCCGGGAAGCGTGGAGATGCCGAGCGCCGGGAGGCCGTTCAGCGCGGCGGTCCTCGCCCGCCTCCGGGCCCGGGGCGTCGGGCTCGCGCGGATCGTCCTCCACTGCGCCGTCTCGAGCCTGGAAGCGGGCGACGACGTCACCGGCGCTCCCCCGGTGCTGCCCGAGCCGTACTCGGTCCCCCCGGACGCCGTCCGCGCGATCGCCGACGCCCGGGGGGACGGCCGTCGGGTGATCGCCGTCGGGACGACCGTCGTCCGCGCCCTCGAGTCGTCGGTCGACTGCGGGGGGCTGCGAGCGAGCGAGGGGTTCAGCCGGCGGTACGTCTCGCCGGCGCACCGACCGGTCGTCGCCGACGGGCTGCTCAGCGGCTTCCACGCTCCGGGGACGACGCACCGGGACCTCCTCGCCGCCTTCCTCGGGGAGGAGCGGCTCCGGCGCGCCTACCGGCACGCGCGCGACGCCGCCTACCTCTGGCACGAGTTCGGGGACGTCCACCTCTGGCTGCCGCGGTAGCGCCCCGGTCGGGGCCGCGAGCGCCGCGGCTACTTGCCGCCGAGGCCGGCGCGCGCCCGCAGCGCGTGGTAGAAGCCGCCAAAGCTCGTCGCCGTCGGCGTCTTCAGCCCCTGGACGCGGAGCTGCTCGCGGACCTCCTTGGCGCCCTGGCGGAGGTCGAGGATCTTGCCGGTGTCGAACTTGTACTGGAACGTCCCCGGAGGACCGCGCGGGAACGGCTCCCAATCCCGCGGGGTCGTGACCCGCAGGTCGGTCGGGCGCTTGCCGTCCGGAGGCGCGAACGGCGGGAGCGTGAGGTGCTCCTCCGTCAGCCAGAGCATCGTCGCGTCGCGGATCGCCTGCTCCGTCACGTCGTCGAGCGCCCCCGGCGCGACCTGCCCCTGGACCCACGTGACGAGCGCGTCGAACGTCTTCTCGGCGTTCTCCTCGAGCATCTGGAGCACCGCGAGGCGGAGCGCGCTGCGGCGGAGCTGCTGGATGCCGGTGTCGCTGAGGCGGTACTCCGCGGTCAGCCCGACGAGCCCCTCGGCGTTGTTCGCGAGCTCCTCCAGCGAGAGGACGAACAGCGGCGACGCCGCCTCGTCCTGGCCGACGAACCAGAGGGAGAACGCCCGGCCGTTCGTCAGCAGGATCAGCGGGACCCCGGCTTCCTTCGCCCGCTCGCCGATCGGGCCGAGCTCGGTGACGCTCGCGGTGCGCTCCCGCACGTCGAAGAACAGCTTCGGATGGCCCTCGCCGTCCAGGAGCGCGTAGTCGACCGTCTCCTTGCGGTTCGGCTGGTGGAAGTCGAGGAAGACCTGGTGCTTGTCGTGCGGGTTCCAGCCGAGCGCCTCCAGGAACGGATTGACGATCCAGTGTCGGATCTGCTGCTCGGTGACGTCCTGGACGTCGCGCAGGACCTCTCCGGCGACCTGGCCGAAGTCCGCGAGGCGACGATTGAGATCGACCGCTTCCATCGCTCGCACGATGGAAGGTTCGCCGCTTAAATCTACGCGTCCGGGGGCGCGAAAATCCGACCGATCGCCCCGGTCGACCTCTACCGGCGCGAGGCGCCCCCGCCCGGATCCAGGGATGAGACGGACTAGCACGACCGGCCCCGTTCCTGTGGCGGCCTCGAGGCCGGGTTCCTCCGTAGACCGATCCCCGGACGGGCGAGCCGATGGGGGGGGTCGTTCCCGAAGCCGTCCGTTCGTGCTATACCTTAGAACACCGTGCGCTCCCTGGGATCCGGGATGGTGCGCAGCCTCGAGCGAGGCCAGTTCCACGCGACGGCCGTCTGGGAGGAGCTCCCTCCGCTGCAACGGCTCGTCGAGCTCGCGGACGAGGGCGAAGCCGGACCGGAGCTCGCCCTGCCGGAGCCGGCGGTCGGGCCGGAACCCGCCGAGAACCTCCCGACCTCGGTCGAGCCTTCCCGTGCCGATCTCTCGGAGGGGCCGGAGCTTGTCGGCATGACGACCGTCCTCGCGACCGAGGGCTCCGGTACGGAGACGCCTCCGGCCCCCGAGCGAACGCCGTCGGTCTCGCTCCCTCGCCTCACGATCGTGCCGGCCGACCCGGTGGAACCGAGCCGGACCCTGGCGGCGCTGCTGGCGCGGATGTGGCTGGTGCGCTCCACGGTGAGCACGAGGGCTCCGGAGGCGCCGTCGCCCCCGACCTCCCCGGACGCTTCGGCGGCGCCGCCGGCCGTGCCGTCGCCCCCTGTTCCCGCCGCGCCGGCGCGCGTCGGTCCTGTCGCTCCCTCAGCGCTCCCGCCCCCTCCGCCCCCGGAGGTAGCGCTTGCGCCGCGGACGCCGAGCCCGATCGTCGCCAGGACGACGCTTCGCCTCCCGGACGAGGACGACCGACGGCCGCTGAGCGGTCTCGCGTCGTTCCTGGTCGAGGTCGCCTCGAACCTGAACCGTCCTGAGCCGCCCGCGCCGACGACGCCCCGGCGGTCCGACGACCGGGTTCGCGTGGTGTACCGTATCGTCCACTGCCAGCACCCGATGCCGGAGCAGCCGGTCTCCCGGGACGCCTGCCGTCTCTGGCGCGTCGGCCGCGACAGCTGAGCCTGGCGCGACGCCTCGGGGCAAGAGCGTCCCGGTCGCTATCCGGCCCCGGGCGCCGGGGCTCGAACGTGGCCGAAGGCTCTCGCCTCGCGCTCGAGGAACGGCTCGACGCGGGCCAGGGGTCGGTCGAGGCCGGCGTACGGTGCCAGCCCGAGCAGGTCGGAGAGCAGCCACTCGACCTCGTAGGCGTAGAGGAGCGACGAGCCGAGCGTCTCGAGGAGGCGGGCGAGCCGCACCGACGCGGAGGGGCCGAGGTGGACGTACCGCGGGCTGCGGCCGGCGACACGGAACAGCAGGTCGGTGAGGTCCCGGTAGCGCCAGCGCGTCGGTCCGCCGACGGGGACGATCGACCTCGCTCCCCGAGCGCCCTCGCGGCGGACCACCGCCGCGAGGTCGGCGACGGCGATCGGGCTCAGGTGGTACTCCCCGTCCCCGAACATCGGGAAGCGGTGATAGCGCCGGATCGTGCGCAGCATCACGGTCAGGAGGCGGTCCCTCGGACCGAAGAGCATCGTCGGCCGGAGGATCGCGAAGGCGAGCGAGCTCGCCTCGAGCGCCCGGTCGACCCGGCGCTTCTCGGCGAGGTACGGGAGCTCGCGCTCCAGCGCCTCGGGCGCCGCGGGGACGCTCAGCTGGACGAAGCGGCGCACCCCGCTCCGCTCGGCGTCGCGCACGAGGCGCACGAGGCCGTCGGCGAGGCGGACGAAGCGGCGCCGGGGCGCCTGGCGGTACCAGGCGACGTTCACGACCGTGTCGATGCCGGCGAGGTACGGTCGCCAGTCCTCGAGCTCCGAGGCGTCCGCGGCGACCTCCCGGAGCCCCGGCGTCGCCGCGGCTCCTCCTGCGTGCCGGTGCAGCGCCACGAGGTCGTGGTCGCTTCGGAACTCGGCGAGCAGCGCGCGACCGACCAGCCCGCCACAGCCGCCGACGACGAGGAGCTTCGGCCGGCGCTCGGGGACCGCGCTCACGGCCGCGGCGCGGCCGCGACCGACGCGGTCAGGGCCCCCGGCACGGGACCGACGGCCCCGAAGAGCTCCTGCCACGCCGCGACGACGTGCGGCCGCACGTCCTCGACGGCGAGCGGTCGGCCGGCCTCGCGGGCGAGCGACGTCATCACCGAACCCTCGAGGCCGCACGGCCGGAACCGCTCGAACGCCGAGAGGTCGGTCGCGACGTTCAGCGCGAAGCCGTGGAACGTCACCCAGTGGTCGACCGCGACCCCGATCGACGCGATCTTGCGGCGGCCGTCGACCCAGAGCCCCGGCTGGCCCTTGACGTGGCCCGCGACGACGCCGTACGGGGCGACCGCGCGCGCGAGCAGCGCCTCGAGCTCCCGGACGAAGCGGCGCACGTCGTGCCCGCGCGGGCCAAGGTCGACGATCGGGTAGCCGACCAGCTGGCCGGGGCCGTGGTAGGTCGCATGGCCCCCCCGCTCGACGACGACGACCGGCAGCCCGCTCGCGGCGGCGCCCCCGTCGTCCCCTTCGACCCCGACCGTGACGACCGGCGGGTGCTCGACCAGCACCAGCGTGTCGCCGACCGCGCCGCGACGGCGCTCGACGACCAACGCCCGCATCGCGGCGAGCGCCGCGGAGTAGTCCCGGCGCCCCCAGTCAACGACCGCCGGCAGGGCCCGGCCTCCTCGCGACGTGCATCGGCTCCCCGAGCCAGAGCGCCGCCGCCTCCTGCAGCGCCTCGCTGAACGTCGGGTGCGGGTGGATCGTCAGCTGAAGGTCGCGGACGGTCGCCCCCATCTCGATCGCGAGGCCCGCCTCCGCCGCGAACTCCCCGACCGACGCCCCGGCGGCGTGGACCCCGAGGAGGAGGCCGGTCGCGTCGTCCCCGACGATCTTGAGCCAGCCCGCGGTCGCGTGGCTCGCGTGGGCGCGTCCGAGCGCGGCGAACGGGAAGCGCGCCTCCCGGGGTCGGTGGCCGGCCCTCTCGGCGTCGGCGGCGGTGAGGCCGACGCTCGCGAGCTCGGGGTCGGTGAAGACGACCGACGGCACGACGCGGAAGTCGAAGCGCGTCGGAAGGCCGCAGACCGCCTCGGCGGCGACGATCCCCTCGCGGTAGGACTTGTGGGCGAGCATCGGGGGGCGGACGACGTCCCCGGCGGCGTAGATGTGCGGGACGTTCGTACGCATCTGGGCGTCGACCCGGACGAAGCCGCTCTTCGGGTCGACCTCGACGCCGGCGTCCGCGAGGCCGAGCTCGGCGGTCGCCGGCCGCTTGCCGACCGTCACGAACAGACGCTCCGCCTCGAGCCGCTCCTTGCCGGCCGGGCTCTCGACGGTCATCGCGAGCCCCTGCGGGCCGCGCTCGAGCGACGAGGCGCGGGCGCCGGTCCGGACGTCGACCCCCAGGCGGCCGAGCGCGCCGGTCAGCTCGCGCGCGAGGTCCGCGTCGAGGCCGGGGAGGATCTGCGGCATCAGCTCGACGATCGTCACCTTCACGCCGACCCGCGCGAGGAACTCTCCGAGCTCGCAACCGCTGACGCCGCCGCCGAGCACGAGCATCGAGCGGGGCAGGGTCGGCATCGAAAGGATCTCCCAGGCGTTGAGGACGCTCTGGCCGTCGGTCTCGAAGCCGGGGAGCTGGACGTGCACCGCCCCGGCCGCGATCAGCGCCGCGGCGAAGTCGACCCGCTCGTGGCCCCCGTCCGGCGAGCGGACGTCGAGCGTCCTCGGCCCGGTGAACCGCGCCTCCCCGGGGAGGACCGTGACGCCGGCCGCCTTCAGGAGCGTGCCGACGCCCTGCCGCTCCTTCTGCACGACCGCCTCCTTCCACCGCAGGGTCGCGGCGAGGTCGAACGTCGCGCCGGGGGCCTGGACGCCGACCTCGGGGCCCTCGGTGCGGACGGCGTGGTAGAGCTGGGCCGCGTGGATCAGCGCCTTCGAAGGAATGCAGCCGCGGTTCAGGCACTCGCCACCGAGCTCCGAGCGCTCGAGCAGGAGGACCTTCTTCCCGAGCTGGCCGGCGCGGATCGCCGCCATGTAACCGGCCGGGCCGCCGCCGACGACGGCAAGCTCGGCGGTGCGAGCGTACGTTCCGGCCATACCTCGGCCCGGCGGCGCTACGCCGACGGTCGGCCCCCCGACCGCGCTACGGCCAAAACGTCCGCGGTCAGCGACGCGGGGGCCGGAGGGGGGGCCGCCTCGGCCGCCTCCACCGCGGAACGGACCTCGTGGTCGGTCTCCGCGGCGATCCGCTGCCAGGTCGGCCGGTCGAGCAGTCCTTGGGCGGTGAGCCACTGCTCGAGGCGCGCGAGCGGGTCGTGCGCACGGGCCCGCTCGGCCCAGTCGGCCGGCTGGTAGCGGCTCGGGTCGTCGGAGCTCGAGTGGGGGGTCATGCGGTAGACGAGGAACTCGACCAGCTCCGGAGGGCCGCCCGCACGGAGGCGGGCAAGGGCGCCGGCGAGCGCCGCCCAGCAGGCGAACAGGTCGGTCCCGTCGACCTGCTGGCCGGCGATGCCGTACGCCGTCGCCTTCGCGGCGAGGCTCCTCGCCGCCGTCTGGTGCTCGACCGGCACGGAGATCGCCCAACGGTTGTTCGTGCAGAGGAACGCGACCGGCAGCCGCTGGACCGCGGCGAGGTTCACCCCGGCGTGGAAGTCGTTCGCGCTCGTCGCGCCGTCGCCGAAGAACGCGAGCGCGACGGCCCGCTCGTGGCGGTACTTCATGCCGAAGGCGACGCCGACGGCGTGCGTCACCTGGGTGCCGATCACCGACGACATCGAGACGTAGTGCACCTCGCGCGCCGTCGGATGGCACGGCATGTTGCGACCGAGCGCCGGGTCGAACGCGTCGGCGAACAGGTGGTGGACGTACGTCCCGAGGCGGTGGCCCCGGACGAGCGCGACCAGCTGTTCCCGCAGCCCCGGAAGGACCCAGTCCTCGCGGGCGCTGACGAGCCCGGCGGCGACGTTGACGGCCTCCTGGCCGGTCGCCGCGCCGTAGAACCCGACGCGACCCTGCCGCTGCAGGGCGAGCATCCTCGCGTCGAGCGTCCGCGCGAGGACCATCCAGCGGTACGCCGCGAGGACGGTCGACCTCCACTCCGGGCCGAGCGCTTGCTCGACCCGCGCGGGCGTCGCCTCCAGCGGAACGACCGGCGACGTCACGCTCATCCGCTTCGCGATGCCGGAGCGGCGTCTTGAACTCTGCGCGGGCGCCGGGCCGAGCGGGGACGGCGCGATTCGCCCGCCGGGCCGCACCCCGCGGGTCCGCTCAGCCGGTCGGGGGCGGGGCCGAGCCGCCCGACGGGCCCTCAGAGGCTAGGCCGGTCGGCCCCGGGCGCGGCTCCTCCGACGGCGATCCGCCGGAGGCCGCCGGGGGGGGCGACCCCGTCGCCGGGGCCGGTCGCTTCCGGACCCGGACGGCGAGCAGCACCGCTTCGAGCACGACGATCGCGAGCAGCAGGAGGCTGAACAACATCCAGCCGCTCACGGGGAGGGCGCCCGAGGAGTGGCTGAACGTGAGGGGGATCCCCTCGGGGGAGCCCGCCTCGACCGCGGAGCCCGACGAGGGGCTCGCCGAGTAGCCTCCGACCCCGGGGACGGAGAACGCGTAGGAGCCGTTCGGCACCGAGAACGTCGTCGAGCTGGTCGCCGTCCTCTGGGTCACCCCGGCGAACGTCACCGACCAGGGCGTCTTCGCCGGAAGGCCGCTCTCGGTGAAGGTGACGGGATACGCCGCCGGCCCGAACTCGAGGACGCGATTGTTGGTGGAGTCGACGACCCAGAGCTCGCCGAGGGGGTCGAAGGCGAGCCCGAAC
>JASHSA010000054.1 GCA_030037035.1 Thermoplasmata archaeon | reverse complement strand
GAACGCCCCTCGTCCTGGAGGAGCGGGTCGAGGTGGACGGTGACGGTCTTCGCCTCGGCGTCGACGACCGCGAGCGGGGAGCCGTCCAGCGCCGCCTCGACCTTGCCCGCGGTGAGCTGCCGGAGCAGCTGCGCGAGGATCACCGCCCCGCTCCGCTCGGCCGTACGGACCCGCCTCCGGAGGGGGCACGCCCCCGCACCATAGAGGGTTGTCGTCCGGGCGGGCGACGGGGCGGCGCCGGATCCGCTCGGCCTACGCCGGAGGCGGGGGAGGCGGCGGGGCGCGCTTTCGGCGCCGGTAGAGGAGCGCGCCGGCGAGGACCAACGCCGCGACCAGCGCGACGGCGACCGCGAGCAATCCATAGCCCTCCGCCGCGGGGAGACCGAGGAACACCGCGCCGACGTGCACCGTCGTGTTCGAGTCGGCGCTGTAGCCGTTCCCGTCGGTGACGACGACCTCGAGGGAGAACGTGCCGGCGGCCGACGGCCGGCACGAGATCGATGCCGCGTCGGCGTCGGCGGCGGCCCCGCAGCCGGCGGGGAGCCCGAGGTAGACGTAGAGCAGCGGGGCCAGGCCGCCGGTCGTCGCCACGGCGAGCTCGAGGAGGCCCCCCTCGAGCAGCGTCGACGGCGTCGCGACGAACGAGGCGATCCCGACGTCCGCCGTCACCGTGTAGCTGGTCGACGCGCCCGTGGCGAAGCCGTTCGCGTCGACGTACCGATACGAGAGCGCGAACGCCCCGCCGGCCGTAGGGACGCACGTGACGGTCGCGGAGACGGAGGCGGCGCAGCCGAGCCCGGCCGAGAACGTCCAGGCGTACGTGCCGCCCCCGGCGCCTCCGGCGACCGACGCGGTGAACGAGACCGTCTGGCCCGCGTCGGCGGTAGGCCGGGACGGCTGGGGCGACGCGCCGAGCGGGTCCGTGCTGACGACGAACGAGAGCGAAGCGGAGTCGTTCGTCGCGCCGTTGGAGTCGACGGCCTTCACGCGGAGCCCGTAGGTGCCGGCCGTCGTCGGTCGGCAGACGACCGAGGAGAGGTTGTCGAGCGCGCAGCCGAGCTCCGGCGAGGACGGCTGCCAGGTGTACGTCGTTCCTCCCGAGCCTCCCGCCGGCGTGATGCTGAACCGCACCTCCTGCTCGACGTCCGCGCCCGAGACGTTCCCCGCCGGCACGGGCGCCGCCGGCCGTGCGAAGACCGGGAGCGGCTCGGAGACGACCGTCGCGCTCGTCACGGCGTCGGCGTCCGTCACGCTGACCGACACGGTGTACGCGCCGGCGTGCGTCGGGAGGCAGCCGATCGACGAGGCGTCGGCGAACGCGCACCCGAGGTCGGCGTCCGACTCCTCCCAGGCGTACGTCAGGGTCCCGGAACCTCCCTGCGCCGCCGACGTGAACGTCAGGCGCTGCCCGACGTCGACGCTGGAGCGGTTCGCGAGCGGGGCGGGGACGTCGAAGAACGTGACCGACACCGTCAGCGCCGCGTCGTCGACGACCGCCGTGCCGGAAGCGGGGACGGCCGTGTAGCCGGCGAGGCCGGTCGCGACCGAGAACGGGTACGTCCCGGAGGAGAGGTTCACGGCGATCGTCGCGCCGGTGCCCGAGTACGGGAACCCCTCGACGGTGACCGTCCAGCCGGTGCTCGCCGGCAGCCCGAGCTCGGCGAACGTGACCGGGTACGTCCCCCCGCCCGCGAGCCGCGTGAGGTTGCCGGCGTCCGGCGAGCCCCAGCCGGTGACCAGGTCGTAGCCGACCCGGGCGTGGTAGAGGTAGTTCGACCCGCTCGTGATGTCCCGGAACGGCAGGACCGAACTCTCGTCCAGGTACTCGGAGTTGCCGAGCGCGTAGGCGAGCGGGTCGAGGAAGCCGAGCGCGCCCTTGCCCTCCGCGCCGAGCGCGTGGTCGACCTCGGCGAGGAGTCCGGCGACGAGCGGGGAGGCGATGCTCGTCCCCCAGACGTAGACGAACGGGTCGCCGAGGGAGGCGTTCGTCGCCCGGTACTGCGTCCCGCCGATCGTGAGCGTCATCAGCGTGTTGTTCGCGATGGCGGCGAGGTCGGGGACGCCCCGGCCCTTCCCTCCGAGGACGTCGTTCGCCTCGGTGCTGAGCTGCCAGGACGGCTCGGGGAACACGGTGCTGATCCCCCCCGTGGAGCCCGCGGGGCCGTCGTCGTCGACGTCCGCGGCGGAGATGTTCCAGGCGACCTCGCTCGAGACGGCGAGCGTCGTCGGGTCGAGGACGAGGGTCGTCCCCCCGACCGCGGTCATCCCGGAGTCGTCGAACGCCATGTCCGACGGGAACTCGATCGTCGTGCCGGTGTACTTCGGGCTCGCCGCGTTGTCGTCCGAGTCGCCGGAGGAGGCGAGCACCGAGATCCCCCGCGCCGCCGCCTGCACGACGCTCTCGTACCAGGAGCTGTCGTTCTCCTCGCCGGCGCCCCAGGAGTTGGAGATGACGCTGACGTTCTCGAGGCCGGCGCGGACCGACGCCGGGAGCGTCGCCGGAGGGCTGAGGATCGCCGCGAACGCCTCGTCCAGGCCCGCGACCTCCGCCTCGGGCCCGTAGACGTTGTAGATCGAGGCGCCGGGCGCCATCGAGCCGACCATCTCGAGGTCGAGGGTGTTCTCGACCTGAGCGCCGGAGCTGTCGCAGCCGGCCGCCGGGCCCGGCTCCGGGGCGCCGTCGATCGGAACGGCGTAGATCGCGGCGTGCGGCTCGCCGGAGGGCATCGTCTCGTTGAAGAAGTCGTCGATGTCGGCGCGGACCCACGGCCCGACGTCCTCGCCGTCGGAGAGGCTGCGGCACGGGCTCCCCGAGGCGCCTTCGTACGTCCCGGACCAAAGGATCGTCGCGACGTCCTCGCCCGTCGGATAGCCGTACGTCCCGAACAGTCCGGTCTCGTTGTAGGCGACCTGGAGGTCCGGAGCGTACTCCATCTGGAAGCCGTCGTACGTCGCCGGGGTCAGGTACCCGTTCGGCGTCGCCGCGGGCTCCGGCTCCCCCGAGGGCTGGGGGGAACCTAGGGCGACGCCGAGGTTGGAGGTGATCACGAGATGGGAGTACGTGCCGAGGCCTTCGACCTCGGCAATCCCCGCCGCCAACGGCGCCGGGAGCGTCGGGGTCACGGTCGCCGCTTCGTACCCCTGCCCGCCCTGGGAGTACGCCACGATCCGGGTGTCGAAGATCTCCTCCGCGACCTGGGGGGAGGCGTCGAACGACAGCGCGAGCCGGTCGGGAAGGAGCGTGAGGTCGCTCACGTGGAACTGCTCGAGGTAGCCCGCCGCCCCGTCGTAGAGCGCGGCCGAGGGGGAGAACCTCGCGTCGAACTCGGCGGCGCTCAGAAAGTGCCGGTACGCGGGCGACGCCGGGTCGTAGAGCGCCGCAAGGTCGGCGTCCAGGGTCGACGCGTTGGCGAAGCGGAACGTCAGCAGGATCTCGAGCGACGCGAGCGGGAGGGAGGGGTCAGGGATCGAGCCCGGCGCCACCCGGTCGAGAGGGGAGTCCGCGACGATCTCGCGCGGGTCCCCGGCCAACGCCCCCGGTGCGAGGGCCGCCGGCAGAGGAGCCCCGGAGCGGTTCGCGGGCGAGGCCGACCCGGCTCCCACGATTTCGCCGCCCAGGACCCGGCCGGCGGGCGACCCGACGGCGACCGACATCGAGCCGAGGAGGAGCCCCGCGACGACCGCGAGGACGAGCGGGGCTCCCGGGCGACGCCGGGCGATGCGTCCGGGCCAGGACGCTGAGCCCCCGCACCCGCCGCTCATGCGGACCCTCCCGCCGGACCGAGGTCGATGCCAGGGAAGTGTCGCTCGAGGACCTCGCGCCACGCCCCCGTGACCCGCAGGATCGCCGCAAGGACCATGGCGTACGCAGCGAAGACGACGACCGCGCCGAGCACGAGGAGCAGATGCCACGTCGCGAGCAGGGCGAGCGCGTCCGCGAGCGCCGCCCCAAGGAGGAGACCCGAGAGGAGGCGTCGCGGGTTCGTCGACTCCCGCTTGCGTACGGTCTGCGAGATCCAGTCCCACGCCGCGGGCATCGGTAGGACCGCGAACAGGATCTGAGCCAGCGGGGAGAAGAGCGCGAAGGGGACCGCGCGGGCTGCGAAGTAGATGCCGAGCCAGCCGACCGCTCCGAGGACCTGGCCGGAGCACCGGGCGCAGAAGTGGACGAGACGGAGCCCGACGCGGACCGGGATCGTCCGTGAGAGACGATCCGGAGCGTGGTGCGACAGGAGATACTCCCACGCCGGGGGTTCAGCACGAGCCGACACGAATTGACGAGTCGTGGGCGGCCCACGTATATATAGGCGGAAGACGTCGTGCACGGTCGTGGGCGCTCCAGGTCAGTTCAGCCAGGTCGCCGGTCCGATCCAGTACAAGCGAAAGTACACGCTTTGGGTCCTGATCCTGCTCGTCATCGTGTGCTGGCCGGCCGCGATCCTGTACTACTTCACGCGGGACAAGGTTCCGGTACAGGAGTACTCGACCTACGCTGGCCCGACGGCCGCTCCGGCGTTCGGGACCCCCATGGCCGGCGGTGCGCCGCCGGGGGCGGCGGGGACCCGCTTCTGCCCGTCGTGCGGGGCTGCCGGTCAGAGGCCGGGGAGCTTCTGCTCGAGCTGCGGCAAGCCGATCCCGGCCTAGAGGCGCAGAGCCCGACCGGCAGAGGAGCCGGCAGCGCGCGGGCGTGACCTCTCCCGACCCGCGTCAGCGCGTCTCGCTCGCGCAGCGGAGCGTCACCGGGCGTTCGGCGCGGCCTCGCGCCGCGTGACGGGAAAGCTGAGGCGGTACGCCTCCTGGCCCTCCGGGTACTCCTTCGTGCGCACGACCGCGCGCTCGAGAGCGAGGCCGGACGGGGAGGTTCCACGGGCGTCGTGCTCGAGGAGCGAGCCGAGGTGGACGTTCGCGTACGCCTCGCCGGCCCGGGCCCCGGAGGCCATCCGGCTCGCGCCGACGATCGGGCTCCCGACGATCGTCATCGCGTCGCCGACCCGGACCAGCTCGCACGCCCCGGAGTCGAGGCCGAGGGCGAGACCGACCCCGACCGGGAAGTTGCGCGAGTTCCGGCGCAGGTTCGCCACGAGGAGCTCGGAGGCCGGCAGGACCGACTGACAGAACTCCGGCACGACGTCGGCCGGGATCGTTCCCTCGTCGCGGTAGAGCCAGAACGTCACGAACCCGTCGCCGGTGAACTTGTCGAACCACCCGCGGCAGGTCGCGGAGAGGCCCCGGACCGCCTCGGTGAAGCCGACGACGAACCGGGCGTAGAGCGACGGGCTGACCGCCTCGCGCAGCACCAGCCCCGAGAGCCGGAGGTCGCCGACGACCACGACCGCCTGGACCGGGGTCGATCCGAGCGACACCAGGTTCTCGCGCGCCTCGGCGTCCAGCTCGGCGACGACGTCGACCGGGGCGTGCCGGGCGAGCAGCGTGCGAAGCTCCGACGCCGACCCTGCCGCGTCGGCTCCTCGAACCGGTTCGCCCTCGTGCACGGTCGTGCCGCGCGCGGCGAAGCCTCCGCGACCCGGAGGCCCGGCTCGGGCTGCGTCGCACGCCGTGGCCGCTGCGAGGGTCGTGGCGATGATAACGGCACCTCACGCGGGGTGAGCACCGGGGGCCGGGGCATCGTCCGGCGGGCGGCGACGCTAGCTCCACTCGAGCGTGATGTCGAGCGGCCCGGCGTACCCCGAGGAAGGGGCCCGGACCGTCAGGTTGGTGTACTGGACCGCGGAGTAGCTCACCGAGAAGCTGACGAGGGTGAACGGGGCGCTGACCGAGGCCGCGTCCCACGGAAGGCAGACCGCGCTGCACGCGAGGGTGAACGAGATCGCCTCGGACGGGTGGACCGTGAAGCCGGCAGAGGTGTTCAGCAGGATCCCGCCCTGGGCGTACCACCCGACCGACGTCACGTGGACCACGGCCGGGGGGTTCTCGAAGGCGGAGACGTCGGCGGCGACGACCCCGACCAGGACGAGCAGGGCGACGCCGACGAGCACGACGAGCCACGAGACGTGCGGCCGATGGGCGCGGCGAAGGGCGACGTGGTCGTAGCCGCCGTAGAACGTCGCGACGTAGTCCTGCATCGGTCGACCTCCTCCTCAGAGGGCCCGCCGTGCTGGGCGCGCCGGCCGCGACGCGCGGTGGGAACTGCCCCTCCGGGACGGTCCGCTGGGTGGGACCACTCTCGACCCGAGCGTACATGCGCGGAGCTCCTACTTGAAGCCGGCATGGAGCGGCCCGAGAGCCGGAGACGACGGGGGATCGGCGCCTCGCTCGCCGGCGCAGTCTCCGGCACGTGGTCGTGGCGACGCCGCCCCGGGCGCTCGCTCAAGACCTCTTCCGGAGTGCAGGCGACCGCTCCGTCCTCGTCAGGACGGAAGGGGGCCCGATGGCCGAGATGAACCGGTTCGCGCGATGGGCGGTCAATCGTCGCACCGAGGCACGGGCGAGACGGACCCTCGCCCGACTCGGCGACCGGCTCTCGCTCGGGGCCGGAGCCCGTGTTCTCGAGCTCGGCGCGGGGGGCGGAGGCCTGCTCGCGCTCGTGAGCGAGCGGTACGGTCCGTCGCTCCTGGTCGGGACCGACTTCGACCCGGCCCAGGTCGACGCCGCACGGAGGTTCCTGACCGACCGGTGGGGAACGCTCCCTCCTGCGCTCGAGCTCCGAGCGGCGGACGCCCTGAACCTTCCGTTCGCGGACGGCTCGTTCGACGTCGTCTTCGCGATGATGATGCTCCATCACGTCGAGGAGCGCCACGCCGCCTACGAGCGCCGGCCCCGGGCGCTGCAGGAGGTCCGCCGGGTCCTCCGCGCCGGCGGGACGTTCGTCTACTCCGAGATGTTCCGGCGAGCCGAGATCCGAGGCACGCTGGCGGAGCTAGGCTTCACCCAGCGTTTCCTGCGCCCCGGCTGGCGGGTCGACCTCGCGGTCTACGAAACCCCGAACGTTCCTCCGGCCGCACCGTCTCCGCGACCCTGAGCTGTCGACGACGACCGACCGGTCGGTCCGTGACCGCGATCGAGCCGTGGCCAACGCGCCCTAGGCCGGTCGGGACGAGCCGGGGAGGGGCGTCGTCAGCAGGACGCCGATCAAGAGGCCCGCCACAAAGACCGCGCCGACGAGGCTGAACAGCACCTCGGGACCGAGAGCGAGCCCCGCGAATCCCTGACGGAGGGCCGCCCCGGCCCGCTCGATCACCGACGCCGGCAGATACCCGAGCATCCAGAGGAGTCCGACCCCCACGGCGAGGAGGGCGATCAGCGCCACGAGGAACCGGAGCAGGAGCCCTGCGACCACGCCGAGCGCGAGGACGACGAGGTAGACGACGAGCCAGGAGGGAACGACCATGCCGGAATCCGTGGGGCCTCCACGGGAGGATACCGATAGACGCCGCACGCTGCTTAAATGTACTCTCGAGCGCAGCACGACGGTTATACATCCCGGGTCAGGGCTGCGCAGGCCCCGGTGCGACGACAATGGTGCCGCACGTAGGAGCCCAGTACGCTGCGGCCCCGGCGCGGGGGAGCCGGCGCGAGGCCCGTTCCGAGACCCGGGCGAACGATACGCTCGGACGGTCGTTCGAGGGCCGGGCCGTCGACAGGGTCATCTCCCGCGCGGGGGTGCCGAGCCGATGTCCGGGAACCCCCTGAGCTCGAGTTCGACGGCCGTGTACGCGCCCCCGACCGACTGCATCGTCGTCACCACACCCTACGTCCCCGGTTATCGGGTGGCCAAGGTCGTCGGAACGACGTTCGGGCTCATCGTCCGGTCCCGCGGGCTGGGGCGGAACATCGTCGCGGGACTCCGGAGCCTCGGCGGTGGGGAGATCAAGGAGTACACCCAGCTTCTCGAGCAGGTCCGGCATGAGGCGCTCGAGCGGCTCACCGCGCATGCGAAGAGCCTCGGCGCGAACGCGGTGCTTTCCGTGGGGTTCGACACCTCGGAGATGAGCGACATCATGACCGAGGTCCTCGCCTACGGCACGGCCGTCGTCGTGGAGCCGGACGCCGCGCCTGCGCAGCCGGTCTCCCTACGCTAGAGAGCGAACCGCCCGCCGGTGGCCGGCGCGTGACGGTGAGCAAGGCTACGATGAGCGCGCCGACGTTGACGGAGAAGACGCTGTCGTCGGCGACGAGCGGGTCCGTGATGGTGGACGGCGGTCAGGAGGGCACGAGCGGCAAGAGCCTCAAGTTCGCGGACCTCAGCCCGGGGACGTACGGCTTCGCGGTCGGGTCGGCTTCGGGCTGTCCGGTGACGGCGACGCTCGGGAGGACGCCCGAGCCGCAGTCGGGGTGCGGGGCCTGACGAAGGGCACGACGGTGAAGTTGCCGTTGCGACCACGCTGAGGACCTGGGGGCATCCAGCACGTCGGCGGGGGCCTCCCAGCCCGAGGTCGAACGCGGGGCCCACGCGGTGACCCATCGGGATTCTTCAGCGCGACGCGGGCTCCTTCAGCGCGCTCCCACTCGACCCTGGCGGATGACCGAGAACGGACGTTCCGGGGGCCGCGGCGAACGCCACGGGCGTGGGGAACGGTGGCCCGCACGCTCCTGGGGGGTGCCCGCGATCGAGGTGCGCGTTGGGGATGGCGCTTCGGGCTTCCCCGGGGCGCTCGAAGTTGGTAGATCAGTTCCTCAACCTCAACTCCACGATACCGAGCGAATCCCTTCTCCTCCCCGGAGAGCTTGAAGCCGCATTTCTCGAGAACCCGTCTCGACGCCACGTTGTCCTTCGCGACTCGCGCATACATGGGCCGCACGGGGCTCTCCGCCAGGAGCGCGAGCAGAGCTCGAGTGGCAATCCCCCGGCCCCAGAACTCGCGGTCGATCCAATACGCCACCGACGGCTTCTGGAAGAGTTCGAACTGACCGACCCAGCCGACAATCTCGCCGTTCCACAACACGGTCCGGACCCGGACCGATCGGTCGCGGATCAAGCGCTCCCAGCGAGACTGAAACGCATCCAGAGAGTCCGAATCCTCCCCTCCGAAGGCAGCCATGCTGCGGCCCCTCGCGTCCGACTCGATTCTGAACACCACCGGGGCATCGGCCGGCGTCGAGGGCCGAAGCGCTACGATCCCTCGCCCGGGCTCAGGGGGCATCGTCGGGGGAGAGCGCGCATCGGTCAAGGCCCTGCCTGGGGCGTTCCAGTCCTACCCCGTTCGGGTGCTCGAAACCGGACCGTTTCGGTCGACCGCCGTGCGACGTTCCGGGCGCCGGGGGACCGCTCCAGCGCGGCATGCGACGACGATTGTCGCTCTCCTTCGCGGGACCCGACCGGCCCAGGGTCGAGCGGTCCGGGAGGGGGGACCCGACACGGGGGTCGCGATCCGATGACCCAAGAGCCTGGGACCGGTCCGGCGATCGCCGCACTCCGTCGTCGGACGCCTGCCCCTATCTCCGTCCTCCCACCCCGCTATTAGCCGAGGAGGCTTTGCTCAGCTTGCCAGATCCATGCGACCGAACGGCGCGGCCCTCGAAGCCCTGACCTGCTCCGCACGCTGCGCGGGCCCCCGGGCGTAGCCACCATGGCGGTCGTCGAGCCGGTGATCCTCCGGAGCCTCAAGCGGTCGCTGCGAAACCTGCGCGGGGAGAAGGCCCCGGTGCTCGCGGGCCACAAGCTGCTCTACCGCTGCAACCTCGAGTGCAAGATGTGCCCGTTCTGGCGGCGCGAGGACGAGGAGCTCCTGAAGCTCCCCGAGGAGATCCGGATCATGGACGCGCTCGCGAACGCCGGGGTCTCGTTCCTCGGCTTCGAGGGAGGCGAGCCGCTCCTGCGCCGGGACCTTCCCGAGATCCTGGAGGCGGCCCATCAACGGTTCCACACCTCGCTCGTGACGAACGGCTGGCTCCTCGAACACCGGCTCCCGGAGCTCGCCCGCCACGTCGACATCCTGTTCGTCTCGCTCGACGGGATCGGCGAGACCCACGACCGGCTGCGCGGGATCCCACGCTCGTTCGAGCGCGCGGTGTCGGGGATGCGGGCGTCCCGTACCGAGGTGCCGACCGTCATCAGCCATACGGTCACGCGCGAGAACCTCGACCACGCCGAGCGGATCGTCCAGCTCGCCGAGGAGCTCGACGTCGGCCTCACGGTGCAGATCGCCTACGACTACCGCACGGCGGACCCGATGTCGCCGGAGCGGGCGCGGCTGCGTCCCACGATCGAGCGCCTCCGGGACCTCAAGCGCAGCGGCGCTCCGCTGATGGAGTCCCAGGGCTACTTCGACGCGATCCTCGGGTCGTGGTACGAGGGCCGCCCGTGGAGGTGCAAGCCGTGGCTGACGATCAACATCGACCCGGCCGGCCGCATCGTGCTGCCGTGCTACGTCCTCCAGGAGTACCAGGGAAGGATCCCGGTCTGGGAGGTCGATGTCCGCAAGCTCTGGAACTCGTTCAACTGGGAGCCGTACGAGTCGTGCAACAAGTGTGCGCTCGCCTGCTACCTCGAGCCGTCGCTGTTCCGGTGGACCGACCCGTCGCACGTCCGGCAGCGGGTCGTCGGCGCCGCGATGCGCTACGCGCAACGCTCCGGGCGGGCGCCGTCGCCCCCCGCCGCGAGCCGGCTGATCCAGATCGCGACCTGACCGCTACCCCTGCGACTCGAGGGGGCGCGGCTCGGCGACGGCGCGGGGGTCGGCGCGATAGATCGGCCGCTCGTAGGAGAACTCGACGCGGTGGCAGGCGGCGCAACGCCACGCGGGGAAGCGCGGGACCTCGATGAACCGGTGGGGGCCGACGTTCGCGAGCGGCTCCGCCCTCACGGAGTCGACGCCGCCCCGGCCGATCGGGCGCGCCGTCGCGGGGAGCCAGCCGATCGTGGAGGAGACCGAGCCCGGAAAGATCTGGACCTGCCCGACGGTCCCCAGCACGTAGCCCGGCTCCATCGCCCCCCCGCACGTCGAGCAGAGGTGCAGGCCGGCGGGCTCGGAGGCGAGCGTCATCCTCGGAGCCGCAGTACGTCGCTGCTCTTAGCGGCGGCCGTGGCCGAGTCGGCCGCATTCCGAGCGGGGACGACGGAGCGCGAACGCCCCGGAGGGTCCGCGAAGCCTAAGGCCGAGCCCCGCGTACGGGTCCGAGCATCATGACCGAGCTCATCGACGGGATCGAAGCGGTGACGGTCCACATCCGCGACATCCGCAAGGCGCGAGCGTTCTACGGCCAGGTCCTGGGCCTCCAGGAGCTGCAGTTCGACGACCAGCACGGGCGCGCGGTCTTCGCGATCCCCGGCACGACCACGGCGCTCCGGATGCACGTCCAGGGCCCGGACGAGGGCGGGCGCGAGCCGGGGACCGTCTCGGGGATCGTCTTCTCGAGCCATGACCCCGTGGCGGCGTGCCGGGAGATCCGACGGCTGGGGGGAACCGTCGTCGAAGAGCCCCACCCGATTCACCCGCCCGGGTTCACCACGACGATGGCGGTCTTCGCGGACCCGGACGGCAACGAGTTCATCCTGAGGTCCCCGCCGACGCGCACCGTTTGACGGTCAGGACCTCCGCCCAGGGTCGCCGAACCGTCCTCCCCAAGGCACACCACCCCGCGGCGGGCCGGGGTGGCGTCCGCCGGCGAACGACCGCGGCGGTCCCGTGCCCGAGCAGGGGTTAACTCGGACTCCGGCCTCCCGGGGGCGCCGTTGATCGATCTGTCACGGCCTCCGGTGCGCCCCGGCCCCCGCGTCGTGGGCTGGCCGATCATCGCGGCGGTCTGGGGGGCGGGATTCGCGGTCTGGATCGTTTGCCTCTCGGTGCTCGACCAAGGGTCGACCTCCCCGGCGGGAGCCGTCCTCTTCCTGTCGATCGAGCTGGTCTCAGGCGTTTCGATGGCGTACGCGGCGATGCGACTGCGCTCTGGCGGCTCGATCTGGTCGAACGCATTGAAGGCCCGGGGCTATCCCGTCGGCGACCCCGACAGCTCCCGGCGGCCGGCCGACCCCGAGGAGCGCGAGGCCTGGAAGCGGTTCCGCCGGGGCGAGATCGACCGAATCGCGTACGAGCGCATCATGGCGCATCGCCGCTTCGTGCACGGCGAGCTCGCGCTGGACGAGTACCATGAGGTCATGAGCGAGCTCGAGGGGCCCCGGCCCGCGTCACCTCCCCGAACGGGCGGGGGAGCGGTCGCGAGCCGGGACGGCTATCCCGCGGATCCAATAGCCCGGCAGTAGGCCTTCGGGCGGCGGCACCTCGCGGAATCCGAGCGAGCCGTAGAGTCGGAACGCGACGCTGTTCCGGATCACCGAAAGGGAGACCGGGCCGTCCACGGTCGATCGGATCCGCCCCAGGGCCTCCAGCAGGAGGGAGCGCCCGATCCCCTTCCCCTGGTGTTCCGGATCGACCGCGAGGCCGAAGATGTGGCCGGCCCCGCTGCGCGTGCGTCCGGCCACGACGCTTCCGACGATCCGCCCGCCCGCCTCGGAAGCGAGGGAGGGCGCGGGGACGATCTTGGTGCTCCCCACCGTTCGGAGCGACGAACTGGTCGAAGACCGCCGAGCGTCTTCCTAGACGCCGAGACGGCGGAGCTGCTCGTGACGGAAGCAGTCGACGACGTGGTCGTTCACCATTCCGACGGCCTGCATGTGCGCGTAGACGATCGTCGACCCCACGAAGGAGAACCCCCGGCGCTTCAGGTCCTTGCTGAAGGCGTCCGACTCCCGGGTC
>JASHSA010000053.1 GCA_030037035.1 Thermoplasmata archaeon | reverse complement strand
CAGCTCGACGATCGGCGACTTCGACTCGATCTACACCGACGCCGCCGCCGGTCTCCTCATCTCCGCGGGAGCGTACCCGCTCTACATCTCTCCGAAGCACCGCGAGGAGTTCGCCCGAGAGCTCTCGCGCCGGGCAAGGTCGTACAGCGGCTCGCTGCTCAAGGACGTCGGCGATCCGGCAAAGCGCGCGCCGGGCTAGCGCGACCCCTAGGCCCGGGTTGGGGATTTCGCACGGAGCTCCGTCGGGCCTACCGGGCCTTCGGAGTGGCAGTTAACGACCCAGAACAGCAACGCGCGCCCGTCCGCTCGCAGAGATTTATGTAGTATAACCTCGTGCTGCGCCCTCATGGCTCTTCGGGCCTACCGGGGGAGAATCGCCGTCGCCGTGCTGTTCGCCGTTGTGATGGGACTGTCGTCTACGGTCGCCGCCGTGGCGCTGGCGACGCCGCTGATCGCCGCGCCCGCCGGGACGCCCGGCGGATCGCCGGCCGGTTCGGCTGCGCCCTCGACGCCCGGGTCCGTCGCGGTCTCGCAGGCCTTGAGCGCCTACGAGGAGACCGAGGCCGGCCTCCAGGCCCAGTACTCGGCCGTGGCCCACCAGCTTGAAGCTTCCGGAGTGCCCGCCCGACTCATCCACCTGCCGTCGGACGAACCCGCGGGAGAGGTCGACAACGCGGTGGTCCCCGGTCCGCAGTACGCCGCGGACCTCGAAACGACCTCGCAGGGCTACTCGAGCTCGCCGGCGCCCGCCGGCATCGCCTACTACGGGGAGTCCGGAGCCGACTCCGGCGGGAGCGAGGCGACGACCGTCGTCTACTCGACGAGCCTCGCCGGTTCGATCAACGTCACCAACCTCACGTCCCTCTACCTCGACACCGACGATCCGGACCAGTGGGGCGCCCAGCTGAACGCCGTCGTGACGAACGTCAGCCTTGAGGGCTCCACGGGACCGTCCGCCGACAAGAACGGCTTCGAGTTCTGGACCCAGAACGTCATCGGCTACCAGCAGTTCAACCAGACCCTGCAGTTCGACGAGAACACCTGGAACTTCTCCAGCACCGCCGAGTCGTTCCCGACGAGCGGCACGTCGACGATCGTCGCGCACGACATCAACGATACGCTCGAGGACGGGGAGGTCTACGTTGGCGAGTCCCAGTTCTTCTACGTCCCGACCCCGTTCAACCTCACGCTCTACACGAACCTCTCCCTCTACAACAACCTGATCTGCAGCCCGTACAGTGACCTCTACGGCAGCTCGACCTGTTCGAGCCCGTCGGCGGCCCTCGCCGGCTACGCCGGGGACCAGACGCTGTTCTACAACTACACGATCTCGTTCCCCGCGAGCAACACGAAGGTCCCGCTCGGGACCCACTACCATGGCAACTTCGACTGGATGACGTTCCACACGGCGAAGGGGAGCGTCGAGGACAACGGCGCGAACACCCGCTCGGCCGGCTTCGAGGCGTCCGGCAAGCACGCCGACGACATCGGGCTCGCCAACGACTGGGAGCTCGACTTCGGGATCGGGGCGTTCGACGGGGCGACCCAGGACGTCTTCGGGGCGAGCGGGACCGCTTCGCTCGACTACGTCAACGACTGCTCGGCGTACGTCAAGGGGACGGCCGAGAGCTGCACGATCCCGAAGACCAGGACCTACGGCTCCGTGCCGGCGGCGCTGAACTTCGGGAGCGAGACCGGGGAGACCGCGGGCGGCATCGACCTCAACTTCGTCTCGCAGACCCACCGCCTCGCGACGTTCTCGGGGGGCCCGTTCAACCTCCACCCGCTCTGGGGCTACACGAGCGAGGCCGGCGTCACCGCGGGCCAGGTCGCCGTCACCAACCACATCACCGTCTCCGGTTCGCCGCTGACGTTGTCGGCCCAGCCGTACGTCTTCCTCTTCCTGGAGGACACGTCGGTCACGGCGCCGTCGGACAGCTACTCCTGGGCCCCGGACGTTCCGGTGTGGTACCTGATGCCCGGGACGTACGACTACGAGGCGATGCTCGCCGACTACACCGAGCAGACCGGCTCGTTCACGGTCTCGAGCTCGCCCGTGACCGTCACGGCGGCGCTCCCCTACGCCACCTCGAACGGCGTCTACACGCCGCTCTGGGCGCTGACCCGCACCGGCGCGGTCGCGAACGCGGAGATCGCCGGGATCTCGAGCTCCGGCGCGGGAACGCTCGCCAGCCCGTACGTCCTGTTCAACAACAACGACACCGCGGCGAGCCAGGAGCTCAACAGCGTCTTCGAGAACAAGAACGATTACGCCTTCCCGACGTTCCCGGGGCTGCTCCTCTGGAACACGACCGCCTACGTCGAGAGCCTGCACCAGGTCGAGTTCTACACGGAGTCGAGCGCGCTCGGCTACCTGCAGACGCAGCTCTACGAAACTCAGTACGTCACCCTCGGCGACTCGCACAACGTCTTGGGCTGGGGCGAGACGACGACCTTGGACGAGACGACCGCCTCGCAGAACGTGATCCCGCAGGCGAACATCATGATCTGGAACTCGACAAACGAT
>JASHSA010000052.1 GCA_030037035.1 Thermoplasmata archaeon | reverse complement strand
CCCGGAGCGGATGAGCTTCCTGAACCGCCTCGAGGTCGCGGCGTACCGCGGCGAGCAGAAGGCGGTCGCCGGCGACGGACGCGACGTGAGGGCCTACCGCGTCGCCCGCCCCGTCCGGGACGTTCGGCCGCCCGAGCTTTCGGCCCGCGACGAGGCGGCAGCGACCGCCGACGCGGCGCGCGAGGCGCTCGAGCTCGCCCGGGCCCGCATCGCGTCGCGGCCGTACCACGGCTCGGTCGAGCGTCGGATCGCGGGCTGGGGGTACTGACCGCAAGGACCCGCGCCGTCGCGCCGGCGGCGGCGCGGGCCTAGGGGGGCTCGGGCTGCGAGGCGACGCGCGACCAGCGCAGGCGGGCGTGGACGAGCGCGATCGGCTTCATCAGCGCCTCGACGTAGTAGAGCGGGTGGCGGATCCGCCGTCGGCGCTCGCGCCAGCGCTCGCCGATCTTCCCGTTCTTGAGGAGCGAAACGGCCATCTGGAACAGCCAGACGTAGCGCTTGCGCGCCCACTTCCGATAGCTCGTCTCGAGGCTCTTGTCGTGGTAGACCCACGCCTCGGGCAGGAAGACCCCCCGCAGGCCGGCCCGCACGACGCGCGTCTCCAGGTCGTGATCCTCCGCCGTGACGCGCGCGTCGAAGCCGAACTCCTTGAGGACCTTCGTGCTCCAGGCACTGTTGCCGAGCGGAAGGTAGGCGATGTTCCTCGGGACGAGGTCGTCGTAGATCGACTCCTCGACCAGTTCCATGTACCGCTGGATCGGGTGGGTCGGCGGACGGAGCGGCCGGGTCGGACCTCCGGAGAAGACCGCCGCCCCGCCCTCGATCGGCGCGACGATCGTCTCGAGCCACTCGGGGGGGGCGACCTCGTCCGAGTCGAGGAAGACGGTCGTCGCCTCGTGCAGGAGCGCCATCGCCTTCACGCGCGCGTCGACCGGGCCCCCTTCGAGCCGGACGAGCTCGACCTTCAGCGAGGGCTGGCGCGAGAGCGCGGAGGCGGCGAGCGCCTCGGGCGTCTTCGGCGAGCCGGCGATCAGGACGCGATCGGGCCGGCGACGCTGCGCGGCGAGCGAGTCGATCGCCGCGAGGAGCCTCGGGTCGTCCTTGACGGCGATCTCGACGACGACGTCCGCTCGGCCCGGGGCCGTCGGAGCCGGCCCGTTCCCGCGAGGGACGGCGGCGTCGGTCACGGGCGGGGTGCCGGGGTGCGCCGGCGCGCGAGCATCTCGGCGATCGTCCGGTCGATCGCGCCCGTGCTCGAGAGCGACGGGGCCCATCCGAGCGCACGGACCCGCTCGATCGAGAGCAGGTGCCGCGGGATGTCGCCGACCCAGCCCCGCTCCCCTCCGGTGTAGCGGATGCGGGCCCGGCCGCCGTGCGCCGCGACGACCTTCTCCGCGATCTCCCGGACCGAGGTCCGGTCTTCGGCGCCGAGGTTGTAGACGTTCACCGTCTCCGCGGCCTTGCGCGCGACGGTGATCATCCCGTCGACGCACTCCTCGGTCCGCAGGTAGCTCTTCGCCTGACGCCCGTCGCCGAGGACCTCCAGCTCCTCCGGGTCGCGCTCGAGCTTGGCGAAGAGGTCGTGGAGGATGCCGTGGTTCATCCGGCCGTCGATGACGTTCGCGAACCGGAAGATGTAGGCGGTCATGCCGTAGGAGTGGGCGTACGCCGAGACGAGCCCCTCGGCGGCGAGCTTCGCGGCGCCGTAGAGCGACTCCGGGAGGAGCGGGCCGTACGCCTCGGGGGTCGGCTGGACGTTCGCGAGGCCGTAGACGACGCTCGAGGAGGAGAACAGCAGGCGCGGCACGTCCGCGCGTCGTGCGCGCTCGAGTACGTGCGCCGTCGCGAGCGTCCCGTTGTGGAGGTCGGTCTCCGGCTCGGCCGTCCCCCGGCGGATGTCGGCGTTCGCCGCGAGGTGCCAGACCTCCGACGCGCCACGGAACGGCGCGTCGGGGATCTCCGCGGAGGCGAGGTCGCACCGGTGCAGCCGCAGCCGCGCGGACCCCGCCGGCAAGGCCTCGGCGCTTCCGGTAGAGAGGTTGTCGAGGACCTCGACGGTCCTGCCCTCGCCCACGAGCCGTGCGGAGAGGACCGAGCCGATCGCCCCGGCCCCGCCGGTGACGACGACCGGCCCGTCGCGAGCGTGCCCCGTCATGCAGAGCGCCCCCGCACCGGCAGAAGCATATATACCCGAAGGACCAAGAGGACCCCGCGGCCGGCGCTTCCGCGCGAGAACGGATGCGAACGTACGTCCGAATGACCTTTCACTCGGAGGGGGCGAGCCCGCTGAAGGTGCTCGACGTGATGCGCGGCCTCGGCTTCGAGGAAGCAATGGGGATCCATGATTTCGTCTACAAGTGGAAGGACCGAACGACGATCGAAGACGTCGTACGCCTGACAACGCAGATGCACGAGCGCCTGAAGGGTCTGGACGTGAGCTACGAGATCACGACGATCTCGTAGTCGGTTGGTCCTCCCGTGCCCACCGGTGAGCTCGACCGCGTCCAGCGGACGCTCCTGCTCCATCTCCTGGAGCACCACGGCCAGCAGGTCCGCTTCGAAGCGTCGCAGTGGGTCACGGAGTTCGGCATCGTCCGGCGCTTTGCCGACGAGCCGGCGGAGTCGCTGCGGCGCGCGCTTCGCGTGCTCGAGATGGCGCGGCTCGTCTACCGTCGGACCCAGTACGTCGTCGGCTACTCCGAACCGAAGCACGTCTACGCGCTGACCCCGAGCGGCCACCGCAAGGCGCTCGAGGTCCGGGCGGACGACCCCTCCGGCGACGCGGCCCCGGCCGAGGCGTCGCTCGCGAGCGGGCGCGCCCGTCGCTCCGTCGGGCTCTCCCCCGAGGAGCCGCCGCCCACGGACGGAAGCGCCGAGCCGACGGTCTGAGGGGGGATGGCGCTCCTCGAGGGCCCCTCGGTGAGGCTCCGCCCGCCCGAAGCGCGGGACCTCGAGGGGATCTTCGCCTGGTACAACGACGCGGAGCTCGTCGCGCCGTACGACCGCTTCGCCGTCGACACGTTCGACGAGTTCGTCCGGTCGGTCGAGGAGGCGCGCAGCGCCCCGGTCGCGCTCGGGCCGAGGTTCGTGGTCGAGACGCGAGCGTCGCCGGAGGTCGTGGGGGTGGTCGGCCACTACCGGCCCCACCCGGTCCTCGAGTTCGTCGACGTCTGGTACGTCCTCGGCAAGCCCGCGGCCCGGGGCCGGGGCTACGGTCGCGAAGCGGTCGGTCTCCTCACCGACCATCTGTTCGCGACGGAGACGCTCGAGCGGGTCGGGGCGACGTGCGACGTGGAGAACGTCCCGTCGTACCGCCTGCTCGAGGGGCTCGGATTCCGGCGCGAGGGTACGCTCCGCTCGGCGCTCTACCATCACGGACGTTGGCACGACGTCCACGTCTACGGGATCACGCGGGCCGAGCGGCCGCCGGCGCGTCCGCCAGGGTGAAGACGAGCCGGCCCCCGCCGTCCCCGGTGGGGACCGGAGGCTCGAACGCGACCGCCCCGATCTCCCCGGTGCTGCGAAGGTGGGTCCCGCCGCACGGGCAGAGGTCGTAGCCGTCGATGTCGACGACCCGCACCGGGTCGACCTGGGGCGGGAGGGGGACGAGCCCGCTCCGCTCCGAGAGCGGGTGGCGGTCCCAGTCGGCGCGCGCCAGCCGGCGGATCGTGATCGCCCGCGGCGCCTCGACGGCGACGCGCACGTCCTCGGCAACGCCCGCGACGAGCTCCGGGGCGAGCGGACCGTCGAGCTCGAGGCGCGCCGTCGTGCCGGAGAAGTTCGCGCGCCGGGTTCGCTGGCCGCCGCGATGGAAGATCCGACCGCTGACGAAGTGCTGCGCCGTGTGCAGGCGCATGTGCCGATAACGTCGGCCCCAGTCGATCGTCCCCGCGACCTCCTCGCCGACCCGCAGCCCCGACCTGCCGGCGGCGCCGCCTTTGAGGCGGTGGACGACCGCGGGGCCGGCCTTCGAGACGTCCACGACGTCGACCGTCGGCCGGTCGGCCGAGGCGAGGGTCCCGACGTCGCACGGCTGGCCGCCGCCCGTCGGGTAGAAGTACGTCCGGTCGAGCACGACCCCGCCCGGCGGGAGCGCGACGACCGACGCCCGGAACTCGCGCACGTAGGCGTCGTCGATCGTCGCGAGGTAGGCGAGCTCGGTCACGCGCGGACGGGAGCTCCCGGCAGGAAAACCCTCTCGGACCGACCGCCGGTGCGGCAATCCTTTTAGAGGGGACCGATGTGGGCCGCCGAGGCCTCCCAGTGTTCAAGCTCCGCATCAAGATGGAGGTCCTCCGGGAGGTCGTCGAGGTCGTCGCGACCCTCGTCAGCGAGGTCAAGCTCTCGGTCTCCAAGGACGGCGTCGAGGCGAAGGCGGTCGACCCGTCGCACGTGGCGATGCTCGTCCTGAAGCTCCAGAAGGCGGCGTTCGAGGAGTTCACCGGGGAACCCACCGAGATCGGGGTCGACGTCGAGAAGCTGAAGGAGGTCCTGCGGCTCTCGAAACCCGGCGACGTCCTCGAGCTGCAGTTCGACGGGAAGAACCGCCTGGTCGCCAACGTCGGGCGCGTGACGCGCCAGATGGCGGTCGTCGACCCGGCGAGCATCACCGACCCGAAGGTGCCGAACGTCAGCCCGCCGGCGACGGTCGTCGTCAAGACCGAGGACATGCGCCAGGGGATCCGCGGCAGCGAGAGCTTCACCGACCACGTCACGCTCTCGCTCGACCCCGAGGCGTTCACGATGCACTCCGAGGGCGACACCGACCGACTCGACCTGCGGATCCCGAAGGAGTCGCTCCCGCGGCTCGACGTCAAGGAGGCGGTCAAGAGCATGTACCCGCTCGACTTCTTCTCGGCGATGGTGAAGGCGATCGGCTCCGAGGAGGCGACCTTGCACGTCGGCAACGAGTACCCCCTCAAGATCGAGTTCGCGATGGGCCTCGGTCGCGGCGAGGCCCGCTACCTGCTCGCCCCGCGCGTCGAGGAAGACTAGCGCCGGCACGCCGGGGCCCGCGCCGGGGCCGACCGGGCCGTGAACGTTTTGACCGTCCCCCGGGCTTTCGTCGGCGTATGAGCGCTCACGACCGGCCGCGGGTCGCCGTCCTCGGGGCGGCGCGGACCCCGATCGGGCGCTTCGGCGGGGCGCTGCGGGCGCTTCGCGCGCCGGAGCTCGGCGTGGTCGCGGCGCGGGCGGCGCTCGAGCGGGCCCACGTGAGGCCGGCGGAGGTCGAGGAGGTCCTCTTCGGCGAGTCGCTCCAGGCGGGCGTCGGGCAGAACCCGGCCCGCCAGGTCCTCCGCGGCGTCGGGGTGCCGGACGAGGTCGGCGCCGTGACCGTGAACATGGTCTGCGGCTCCGGCATGAAGGCGATCCATCTCGGCTCGGCGCTCCTGCGCGCCGGCGACTTCGACCGCGTCCTCGTCGGGGGCATGGAGAGCATGTCGAACGCCCCGTTCCTGGTCGACGCCGGCCTGCGCTGGGGGGTGCACCCCGGGCCTCGCGTGCTCGACGACGCGATGCAGCGGGACGGCCTCGTCGACGCGTTCGACGAGCACGAGCTGATGGGCCTCACCGGCGAGCGCGTCGCCGCCAAGCTCGGGCTTTCCCGGGAGGACGTCGACCGCTTCGCCATGCGGAGCCACCTGCGCGCCTCCGCGGCGGTCGCGGACGGGACGTTCGACGCCGAGATCGTCGCCGTTCCGCCGGAGCCCGCGCGCGGAGCCCCCGGCCTCGCGCGGGACGAGGGTCCCCGGCCGGACACGACGATGGAGGGCCTCGCCCGGCTGAAGCCGGCGTTCAAGGCGGACGGTCTCCTGACCCCCGGCAACTCGTCCAGGCTCGCCGACGGGGCGGCGGCGCTCCTCCTCGCGAGCGAACGGGAGGTCTCCCGGCGAGGGGCGAAGCCGATCGCCTGGGTCCACTCCATGGACGAGAGCGGCGTCGCGCCGAAGGACGTCATGGAGGCGCCGATCCCGACCGTGCGTCGGCACCTCGCGCGGACCGGGCTCGACGCCGCCGCGTTCGACCGAGTCGAGCACAACGAGGCGTACGCCTCCGCGTCCATCGCCGTCCAGCGCGCCTTCGGGTTCGCGGACGACCGCTTCAACGTCCACGGCGGAGCGATCGCGCTCGGACATCCGCTCGGGTCGAGCGGCGCACGGATCGTCGTGACGCTCGCCTACGAGCTGGCGCGTGCGCAGGGCCGCCTCGGGCTCGCGACCCTGTGCATGGGCGGGGGGAACGGTCTGAGCCTCGTCCTCGAACGGGACCGACCCTAGGCCAGCGGGATCCCCAGCGGTCCGCCGATCTCGGCGAGCCGGCGTCGGGCGCGCAGGCGCTCCCCTCGAGGGACGCCTCCCCCGCGTCGCCCGACCTCCGCCGCGAAGCCACGGATCTGCTCGAGGGCGCGGTCGGTCGCGAGCCCGTCGCCGAGCGCGGAGCGTACGAGCCGGGCGAGCCGGCCCGCCCGCGCCTCGCCGACGC
>JASHSA010000051.1 GCA_030037035.1 Thermoplasmata archaeon | reverse complement strand
GGCGTTCGAGTCGTCGCGCGGGTCCCTGGGCTCGCGCCTCCTTCGGGCGCTGCAGGCGGGCGCGTCGAAGGGGGGCGACCGTCGCGGCATGGAGTCGGCGGCCCTCGTGGTCGTCCACCGCGAAACGTGGTTCTCGTCGGCCTGGTCCGACCGCTGGGTCGACCTACGCGTCGACCGTCACCCGCGTCCGATCGCGGAGCTCGGGCGGCTCGTTCGCGCCGACGAGGCCGACACGCGCCGGTTCCTCGCCCAGCGCTCCGCCGCAGAACGGAAGCGCAAGCGCGCCCGGTAGACCCTCTCGCCTGCGGGGGCGCGGGGGGAGAAACTCCGGAGAGCGGGCACGCGGTCGCGCGTGTCGGGGCCGGCTCGCCTCGGGAGAGGGACCGCGCCCTGCCGAGATCCCCGGCGGGGGGAACCCCTATGCCCTCTGCCTGCTGACCCGACCGGGGCGAGCGGGCTTGGCCGTCGAGTCGAAACTCGGGGTCCGGATCGAACGGGCCGGCCCCACGCACCTCCGCCCGTTCACCCGGTACTTCCGCGGGTTCGAGTCGGTACCTGCGGTCCGAGAGCTGTTCGGCCCCCGAGTCTCCCGCGTGCTGGGGGCGCTGAAGGTCGAGTTCTTCTCCGCCCGTTTCGGCTACATGGGGACCAGTGACATCGACGGTCACCTGCTGATCAGCACCCACCACCTCGCCGACAGCGACTTCCGGACCGTCTATCTGGACATCGTCCACGAGCTCCGCCATGTCAAGCAGTTCCGCGACGGCCGCCCGCTGTTCTACCCCAAGCTCAGCTACGTGGACGCGCCGTCCGAGATCGAAGCGTATCGCTTCACGGTGAAGGAGGGCCGCAGGATCGGCATGACCGACGCCGAACTGCTCGACTACCTCAAGGTCGAATGGATCTCGGCGGCCGAGCTCCGTCGCCTCGCCCGCCGCTGCGGGGTGGCGCCGGGCCGGGCACGGCGAAAGGCCCACCGGCGGCGCCTGCGACGCTGACGGCTCCCGGGCGGTCGAACCGGAACCGGCCCCCCGAGCGGCGGGCGCCCCTTCGGCGGGGCGGCTCGGCCGGGGATTGTTCGACACCCCCCCTCCCGGCCGGCGGAAGGTTTTTCTAGGGGGGGTTCGGCTATTTGACGCCGGTCAACGTCTCATGACGTCGTTCGGTCCGAACAAGCGCCTTGGCCTCGTGACGAGCGCGAGCATCGCCGCGGCGATGCTGATGGTCCTTCTGGCCCCCGCGGTCGCCGCGGCGGCCCCTGGCCCCTCGGCCGCGCATCCCGCGTCGGTCGCTCCGGCCGCCGGTTCGCCGTACTCGTGGGCGTTCGGCCGCACCTACAGCTACTCGTACAGCTGCCCGTCGGGCTCGACCCCATGCCCGGGCGCCTCGAATCTCACGAACGCGACCCAGTCGCTCTCTCTGTCGATCAGCGTCAAGTGGGTCGTCATCTACACGGAAACGAACATCTCCGCCTCGCAGACCGAGCTCACCGCGAAGACCGCTCTCGGGGTCTCGCTCTCGCTCAGCGAGTCGGTCTGCGTGACGACCTCGCCCTGCGCGGAGGAGACCGCGTCGGCCTCCCTGAGCGGGCAGCAGACGTTCGCCGGCGCCACCAACGTCACGACCGGCCTGGTCGATCTGACCGCGGGCCCGGGCAGCCCGGCGTCCGTGGCGGCGCTCGCGGTGATGAACGCCGCGAGCCACAGGGCGTTCAACGTCAGCGGCAGCTTCTCGCTGAACGAGGCGGCGATCGGCGGGTCGACGATCTCGGCCAGCTTCGATGTCGGGGGGTCGGAGACCGCCCAGATCGCGTTCGCCTCCCCGCTCGGCCTCGTTCCGGCGAACCCGAGCGTCGGCGACGCCTGGACCGCGAGCGAGCCGTTCACGGCGAGCGGCAAGTACGTCAGCGGGATCAGCCTGAGCGCGACGCTCAACGGGACCTCGCGCTCCGCGAGCGTCTGGACGCCCGGCTCGGTCGCCAAGTCGGGGACGCTCTGGGCGAACGGGACGGACAACGCCTCGGCGTCGATTACGGACAACGCGACGACGCCGCCGAAGACGATCACCGTCCAGGAGATCTACCTCAACTTCTCCGGCGGGAACTTCACCGCCAGCGACGGCTTCCTGTTCTGGTCCAACGCCATGACCGCCGACCTCTTCGCGGGCCTCGACGTCCCCGCCGGCGGCGCTGGGCCGGCCGTGGGGACCGCCGTCGTCCCCGCCCTGAGCCTGGGCACGGACACGGCGGAGTCGGTCGACTTCGAACCCGGCTTCGGTTTCGTCGGGGAACAGCTCGCAGAGAACGGGACGAAGGTGACCGCAGGGATCGTTCCTGGGGCTCCGAGCCTCGCGCTCAGCGCCAGTCCGGAGTCGGTCTCGGACGCGAACGCTCAGTACAGTGCCATCACGGCGTCGTCGTCGAGCCCCGGGACCCCGCTCTGGGTCTGGGCCGCGGTCGCGGTCGTCGTGATCGCCGTCGTCGTGGGCGTCGCCCTGGTGCTCCGCTCCCGTCGCCGGGCGAAGCCGTCCTCCATGGGCTCGCCCCCAGCAGCGACCATGATGACCCCCTCGATGCCGCCGGCGCCTCCGACGCCGCCGGCACCCGGGTCGCCGTAGTCCCTGCGACGTCCGACCGGCCGCGGCGGCGACTCCGCCGCGGCCACCCCTTCCCCACGGGGATCTCTCTCGGGACGCTCCGCGACGAACGTCGGGCGGTCGGGGCGGCCGACTTCGGCCGCCCCGTCCCGAGAGCCGCGGTACGCCCAACGGGACGATGCAGGCGGTAGCGTCGCAGCCGCGGTGCGGCCGGCTCCGCGTCCCGATCCCTGCCGACGGCGAGCGCTACGACCGGGTGGTCCGAAGGTCGCGAACCGGTAGGCGCCGGGATCCCGAACGGCCGACGGTTCCCCTTCCGGGACCGTGCGCAGGCGACGTCGATGGAGGAACGCGAACGCTTCGGTGCGGGGAGACGCGCTCCGCGACGTCGGTGGCTACGGCTCGCCGGTCCTCGGGTCGGCGGAGAGCGTCGGGCCGTCGAACGGAATGATCCGGCCGACGAGCGCCATGCAGCGTGCGGCCCGGGCGTCGTCGATCTGCTTCTGGATCACCTCGCAGTGGACCGGGAAGCCGGCGTAGACGACCGTCTCGTTCACGAGGACGCCATAATCCGGGTCGACCCCCGGATGCTGCTGGGGCAGCAGCTCCACGACGAGCCCCTTGACCTTCTCTAGGTCGAGCGCCCAACGCACCTCCCGGTGGATCGGTTCGGGGTGGCTGAGCAGAACGCAGCGCAGGTTCGTCAGAAGGCCCCTTCCGTGGGGCGCCGCCCAGTGGTGCAGGACGACCTCGCCCTGCAGCAGCTCGTCGGGGGGGAGCCCGAAGTGCGCACCGTTC
>JASHSA010000050.1 GCA_030037035.1 Thermoplasmata archaeon | reverse complement strand
CGCCTCGGCGCTGAGGTTTGCGAGCGGCAGCACCGCGAGACGAAGCGGGGCGGGGCTGGCGGGCGGAGCGGAGGCGCCTCGGGGAGGAGCCCCTCCGACGGCGACGCGGTAGATCTCCACCGGGTCCTGGACGTTCTTGAGGTTACGGAGCCCGAGCCGCTCGATGACGATCGGCAGCTTGTTCCGCACCTGCTGATAGACGGCGGAGGAGAGGCAGATCCCCCCGGCGTCGGCGAGCGGCTCGATCCGCGAGGCGACGTTGACGGCGTCCCCGACGACGTCGCCGTCCTCCTCGACAACGTCCCCGACGTGGATGCCGACGCGGAGCAGCAACGGGTCGGCGGCGCCGGCCGAGGCGTTCCGCTCGGCGATCGCCCGCTGGATCTCGACCGCGCACCGGACGGACTCGACCGCGCTCGCGAACTCGACCAGGAAGCCGTCCCCCAGGCTCTTGACCTCCCGCCCCCCGAACGAGGTAAAGATCGGTCGCAGGAGCGACTGGTGCTCGCGGCGCAGACGCAGCGCCGCCTCCTCGTCCTGCTGGCCCAGCCGGGTGAAGCCGACGAGGTCGGTGAACATGATCGCGGCGAGACGACGGACCATTCTTCGGGTCGGATGGGGGGCGCTTAGATTATAGCTCGGGGATCGCGCCGCCTTCGCCCCGCCCCGCGGCCGGGAACCCCCTGACGAGCCGCCTCCGCGTCGTCCCCGACCAACCCTTTAACTCCCGAGAGCAGGTGGCGCCGCCGTGGCTCCGTCGGACGGAACCCGCATGGTGCATGTCACCCGCGGGGAGATCGAGTCCGGGGCCGTGACGACCCGGCTCGCGCTCCCCACGACGTCGCAACCGGCCTGGCCCCCGTACCGCCGCGTCTCGGAAGGGATCGCGAGCGCGAGGCGTCAGCTCCCCAGCCACGCGCACGAACGGGAGGAGGTGCTGACCTACCTGATCGAGGGCCGGGCGTCGTACCAGCTCGAAGGGGGGCCGGTCGAGAGCCTCTCGGCCGGCTCGGCGCTCCTGCTCACCGCCCCGGCGCGCTCGCGCCACAGCATCAGCCCCGCCGAGGGCGCGTCGGTCCGATGGTTCAACCTCGTCCTCGACCTCTCCGGCGCGTTCGACGCTCCGGCGCGGCTCCAGGCGACCGACTCGACCCCGGGGAGGCGGCTCGTGGACGAGGTGGAGGTGCGTCCGTTGACGGGGCCTCGCGGACCGATGACGGCGGGCTCCGGCCTGGAGAGCGAGGTCCTCGCGTTCCTGACCGAGTCGACGACGTTCCGAAAGGTCGGGCCGGGGCGGCGGGCGATGGTCTACGCCTGGGCGGGCGAGGGCTCCGTCGACGAGCACGCCGTGAGGGCCGGCGAGACGGCGCTCATCGAAGGTGTCCCGGGGGTCGCGGTGCGCGGTCTGGAGGGATTCCAGGCCGTCTTCACCAGCGTGCCGAAGGAGCCGGCCGGCTAGCGAGGCCGTTCGCCGGGGCCGGGGACCGAGGTCCGAGCCGACGATGAAAGGCCGACGGACGCGGACGAAGCGCTCTCGGAGCGGCTCGCCGGGGCTCCCGCCGACCCCCCAGGCCGGCATCCTGGCCGTAGGGACCGGTGCGCACGTCTATCTCGAGGTCGATCGGACGGCCGGCGCTCGTGCGCTCGATCTCGTCCACGCGGTCGCGGGGCTCCGGGAGGCGCGGACCACGACCGCGGGGGTGAACCTCGTCGTCGGATTCCGACCCGGAATGTGGCGCCGGCTCCTGCCCGGGGGGATCCCTCGCGAGGTCGTCGGGTTCGACCGCGCGCTCCGTGGCCCCGACGGCTACACGATGCCGGCGACCCAGCACGACGCGGTCCTCTGGCTCTCCGGCATGAGCCAGGACGTCGTCTTCGACGAGGCCCGCGCGGCCTTGCGCGCGCTCGGGTCGGTCGCCTCGGTCTCGACGGAGACCGTCGGCTGGACGTACCGAAGGGACCGGGACCTCACGGGATTCGTCGACGGGACGGAGAACCCGACGCTCGTGGAAGCTCCCGCCGTCGCGCTGGTTCCCGCGCGACAGGCCGGGGCCGGCGGCAGCGTCCTCCTGCTCCAGAAGTGGCGGCACCTCGCCGCGCGCTGGGAGTCGCTGTCGGTGGCCGCCCAGGAGCGGGTGATCGGGCGCACGAAGGCCGACAGCGTCGAGCTCGAACCCAAGCCCTCCGACTCCCATGCGGGGCGCACCGACCAGGACGTCTTCGGGAAGATCTTCCGCAGGAACGTCGCCTACGGGACCGTGACGGACCACGGGACGATCTTCGTTGGGTTCTGCGCCTCGCAGCGCCCACTTCGAGCGATGCTCGAGAGCATGCTCGGACTGAGAGGCGGCCCCCGTGACGCGCTGACGCGGTTCGCTCGGCCTCTGACCGGCGCCTTCTACTTCGTGCCTTCCCTGGACGCCCTCCAACGGTTCGCCCCGCAGTCGGAGGGAGCCGAGGGAGGCTCCGGCTAGCGGTCCGGCCCGCAGGGCGGGTCCCCGGGGTCCGTCCGGGACCCCGGTCCGATCCGATTCGTCAGCGGACCGACCGGGACCGGGGCCAGTGACCCGCCCCCGTCTCCGTCGGTCAATATACGCCAAGGGTAGTCTGCCCCGGCATGCCGAGAGCTGACGGGAGCGCGGACGGTCGACCGGTCCTGCAGGTCGGCGCCACCGGCCACCTGGGCGGTCTGGTCGTTCAGGAGCTGCTTTCGCGGGGGAAGCGCGTGCGCGCCCTCGTTCGTCCGGGGAGCGACGCCTCGAGGCTCCCGAGCGCG
>JASHSA010000049.1 GCA_030037035.1 Thermoplasmata archaeon | reverse complement strand
CGTCGCAACGTCCATCCCCTGCCCGAGCGCTGGTCGTTCGTGGAGGGAGCGGCGGCGCCCCTCGTCTTCCAGACCGCCTGGCGTGCTCTCGCGACCGTGGGCCAGGTCCGGCCCGGCGAGCGGGTCGCGGTCGTCGGAGCGGGCGGCGGGCTCGCCCCCGCGGCCGTCCAGGTCGCGAAGCTGCTCGGCGGGAACGTCGTCGTCGTCTCCCGCAGCCCCGAGAAGGAGGAGCAGGTGCTCCGCCTCGGGGCCGACGCGTACCTCACCGCGGACGACCGTCGGCCGCTCGAGCGGGTCCTCTGGGAGTGGAGCGGAAAGAGGGGGGTCGACGTCATCTTCGACTCCGTCGGAGCCCCGACGCTCCCGCGGTCGCTCCGGGCCGTCGCCCGCGGAGGTCGCCTGGTCGTCGTCGGCGCCACCGCGGGGGCCCGCGTGGAGCTGGACGTCCGCACGCTGTTCTGGCGACAGGCGTCGATCCGCGGCAGCACGATGGCCGGTCGAGAGGAGTTCGCCACGGTCCTCGGCCACCTCGCGGCCGGTCGCCTGCACCCGGTGGTCGATTCGACGTTCCCGTTCGACCAGGCGACCGCGGCGTTCGCGCGCCTGGACGCGCCGGGGCTGTTCGGCAAGGTCGTCCTGCTCGGACCCCCCGAGGGATAGGCGCCAGGCACCAACGCGTCCTTCCGCCGCAAATCTATTGGTGGCATTTAAATAGTCGAACCCCGACTGTCAAGGCACGTGAACGCACACCGGCACGAGCCTCTCGGCTTGAGGGGCCCGGTCCTCGGCGCGCGCCGAACGCAATTCTGGATCGTTGTCGTCGTCCTGGTCGTCGGCCTGGAGCTCGCCGGGACCGTCGCGGTCCCCGCGATGCAGGGCGCAGGCCGGTCGGCCGCCCCCGCGCCGAGCGTTCCGGCCGCGGCCGCTGCGGCCGTCGCCCCGGCCGCGCCGGTGGCCCCAGCCGCGACCCACGGCAACCTCGTCGTCCCTTCCGGCAAGACCGACTACATCCCCGAGAAGGCGCCGCCGGCGGCCCGGTCGACGTACTACCAGGGAGGGAACATCACGGTCCAGGCCGGCGGGACGCTCATCGTCCAGAACACGACGCTCTCGTTCGTCAACTACGTCTCCGACACGGGGACCCTGCCGGTCCGCCTCGGCCACATCTACGGTCTCGTCGACAACGGGACGGTGATCTTCCGCAACTCCACCCTGACGACCGACACGTTCGTCCTCAACCCCTACGCGAAGCTCAACGTCGTCGTGCGCGGCACGATGACGTTCGACGAGTCGAACGTCGAGAGCGCGGGGTTCGTCAACGTCGTCACCGGCGGGGACCTTACGCTCAACGAGTCGAGCCTTCGCCCGAACCCGGGCGCCGCCTCGATGGACCTCCCGAACACGACGCTCGCCGACGTCGCCTTCGCCCCGACGCTTTCCGTCGAGGCAGGCGGTACCGCGAACCTCTTCAGCAGCGCCTACACGCACCTCTACGCCGACAACCTCTCGCTCAACGGGACCCCGGGTTCCGTGCGGCTGACGACCGGCAACGTCGGCGTCTCGAACACCTCCGTCGCGACGACGTTCCTCACCGGCACGACGTCGGAGGCGCTGATCGCCGACTGGGCGTACCCGTCGGCGATCCATGGGGGCCGGCTGACGATCGACTACGCCGACATCTCGGCGACGAGCACGACCGTCACGCCGACGGTCACCTACGGCGGGATCGGGTACACCTTGACCCCGGTCACGCTCCTCGCCGGGGTCATCGGCGAGGCGAGCACGCCGTTCACGACCGAGCTCGTCAACGCGATCAATACGGCCGGCCTCATGACCTACCTCAACCGGACCGGGGACTTCGGCCAGGCGGCGGGGATCTCGGTCTCGTTCCACATCACGAGTGGTCCCACGGTCCCGAGCGCCTCGCTCGTCCTCGCGCTCGAGCCGGAGATCGACTTCGGCGCTCAGGTGAGCGGCGCCGCGAGCCACCTCAACACCGTCGACACGTTCGTCGGGCTCACGTTCGCGCTGAACGGGACCCCGCCCTGGAGGGTCCACCAGCTCAACTTCACCGACGGGGCGACCGGCGAGCTCGGCAACCTCACCGTCCAGGGCCATCTCGACAACTACGTCCCGCTCGACGCGCAGAGCGTCATCAACACCGACGCGAGCAGCAACGCCTACCTGTTCCGATGGGCGAAGATCGACCTGCACGGCCGCGGCGGGGTGATCCCGATGCCCGGCGCGACGATCACCGCCCCGTACGCCTACAGCGGCGACCCGGCCGAGGACCTCCTCGCCGAGTCGCTCAACAACTTCAAGACGAACGACCGGGCCGTCTACGACTACCTCGAGAGCTGGGCCGGGGACCAGGGCGCGGCCGCCTACGGGGAGTCGAGCGGGAGCGGCGTCGCCGCGCTGCTGCTCGCCTCCAACGACATCAACGGCACGAACACCCCGGACGGGCAGTTCCTGGGCGACTACGACGTCCAGATCACGCCGGCGGACGGGGCGGGAGCGGTCCGGTCGTTCAACTGGTCGGTCAGTCCGTTCCCCCGCGGGGTCGCGAACCTCTCGGCCGGCTACGGCGAGGCCGACGACTTCGGCTCCCTCACGTTCCCGCTGTTCTACTCCGCGGCCACGATCCCCGCCACGAACGGCATCACGATCACCGCCAACAACGTCACCACGACGGCGGCGGTCACGATCGGCGAGCAGCTCGGCGTCCAGGTGACGGTCACCGACGACGGTCCCGCGGTGATCCATTCGCTCAGCGGCCGGCTGCTCTACAACGCCACCAGCGGGCTGCTCCTCTCGAAACCGGCGGTCGAGATCGTCGACCTGACCGCCCCGGGCCAGACCGCGGTCTTCTCCTTCAGCTGGAAGGTCAACGACACCACCGTCGGCTTCCGCCACGGCAAGACGATCACGGACACGCTCGCGTTCTCCATCGACTGGAACAACGACTCCGTCGCCCAGAGCGGCGGGGTGATCAACGACACCTACGCCGTCCAGTTCGCGCCGAGCCCCGTGGCGATCGCCCTCGCGAGCGGGCCGGCCGACCACACGCTCTCGGCGTCGAAGAAGTACGCCTTCCAGGCGAACATCATCTACAACGGGAGCCAGCCGGCGACGGTCGAGCTGCTCGCCACGCCCAGCAAGGGCGGCGCGGCGATCGTCCTGGAGGCCTCCGGGACGCTCGTGATCACCCCGGGGCCGCTGTTCCAGAACAGCACGATCGAGTTCCTCTCGGTCGCGGTGACCTCGTTCCAGCCGGGGACCAGCTACGTGATCTCCTGGCAGGCGTCGTACTTCGGGATCACGGCGACGAAGGCGCTCCCGGGGACGTACGAGGTCCCGTCGAGCCCCGCCAAGTTCTCCCTCACCACGAAGGTCCTCGGGCTGCCGCTCTGGCTCTGGCTCGTGATCGCGGCGCTGATCGTCGTCGCCGTCCTCGCGTTCCTGTTCGTCACCCGCCGCCAGGCGGCCGGCAAGGTCGTCGAGTGCGGCGAGTGCGGCAACCTGATCCCGGAGGAGGCGACGGTCTGCCCCAAGTGCGGCGCGGAGTTCGAATCCGACCTCATCCGGTGCAGTCGGTGCGCGTCGACGATCCCCGCCAATTCGAAGTTCTGTCCGGAGTGCGCCGCGCAGCTCCTGGGGAAGCCCGGGGAAGGCGGCGAGGACGCGGAACGCCAGGGGTACGCGGACTTCACCGAGAAGTACCGCGCCGAGGCGAAGCGCGAGCTCGGCGAGAACTACAACGAGGGCTCGTTCTGGGACTGGTGGAAGCGCCAGCCGACGTACACCTCGT
>JASHSA010000048.1 GCA_030037035.1 Thermoplasmata archaeon | reverse complement strand
GTGGGGGTCGGCGATCGGGGGCGCTCGAGCTGGAGGAGTGCGCCGCGAGACGCGAGCCGTAGTCGCCGAGCGTTCGAGTGGGGAAAGCGGTCGTCCAGCAGCCCGAGGAGACCGCCGAACATCGGTCCGAGCGCCGCGCGAGGAGGCCGGTCCCGCGGCAGCGCTAGTACCGGGACCCCGTCGGCGAGGGCGCGCTGCCGGAGCCGGCCGCCAGAGGTGACGACGACGCACCGGGCGTGTCTCCGGCCGGCCGTCGAATAGGCCTCCAGGACCTCCTGCGTCTCCCCCGAATAGCTGACGAGCACGACGGCGGTGCCGTCGCGTACGCCGCCCGGCAGTTCGGAACCCCGCACCCCTCGGAGCGAGCTCGGGGTCTCCGCCTCCAGCAGCGCGCCGACAAGCTCCGCGGCGATCGCCGAGCCCCCGAGACCGACCGCGAACAGCGGCCCGTCGACAGCGTCGTTCGCCGTCGCCGCGAGCCGTCGGCCGCTCTCAAAGCCGTCCAGCAGCCCCGCGGGAAACTCCCGCGCGAAGGCGGTCATCGTCTCGACGCCGGAGGTCACCGCGCGCGGCACGCTCGGGGCGTGCGCTCGGGGTACTAGTCCTTGCCTCGACGCCACGCGGCGCTCTCGCGGCGCGGATGAACCGGCCGTCAACCGTCGTTGACGCCGCTCCGGCGGCAGCGTTTATCGGCGGGCGGAAACTGCGCGGGAGCGATGGTCGCGATCCGCGCCCTCTCGAAGATCTGGCTGGACGGCCGCATGGTCGACTGGGACGCCGCCCGCGTACACGTGCTGACCCACGCCCTCCACTACGGCTACGCCGTCTTCGAGGGGATCCGCTGCCATGCGACGGCCCGAGGTCCGGCGATCTTCCGCCTGGACGAGCACCTCGACCGGTTCGTCAACAGCGCCAAGATCTACCGGATGAAGCTGCCGTACTCGCTCGACGAGCTCCGCCGCGCCTGCGTCGACCTCGTCCGTGCGAACGGCCTCCAGGCCGCCTACCTCCGACCGATCGCGTTCAGCGGCTACGGCGAGATGGGGCTCGACCCGACGAAGGCGCCGGTGCAGGTCGCGGTCGCGATGTGGGCGTGGGGCGCCTACCTCGGCGAGGAGGGCCAGCAGCGCGGCGTGCGCGCGCTCGTCTCGAGCTGGGTACGGATGGACTCGCGGACGCTGCCGCCCCAGGCGAAGTGCGCCGCGAACTACGCGAACTCGGCGCTCGCGAAGATGGAGGCCGTCGCCGCCGGCTACGACGAGGCGATCCTGCTCAACTCGGCCGGGATGGTCGCCGAGGGCCCCGGCGAGAACGTCTTCCGCGTGAAGCGCGACATCGTCAGCACCCCGCCGGCGAGCTCCGGCATCCTCCGCGGGATCACCCGCGACTCGGTGATCGAGTTCCTCGCCGACGAGCACCTCACGTTCCGGCGAAACGACTTCACGCGCGAGGAGCTGTTCACGTCGGACGAGGTCTTCTACACCGGCACGGCCGCCGGCATCACGCCGATCCGCGAGGTCGACGGCCGCCCGATCGGCACCGGCGACTACCCGGTGACGCGCCGGCTCCAGAAGCGCTACGCCGACGCGACCGAGGGACGGCTGCCGCAGCGCGAGAGCTGGCTCACCTACGTGACGTAAGCCCGTCGGCGCCGAGGGGGCCGGCCGGGAAGACCGCCCCGAGGGCCGGCAGCGCGACGTTCGCCGCGGCGAGCGAGCGCTCCGTCCACGTCGCGAGCTCCCGAGCCTGGCGCGCGTCCAGCACCAGAGCGGGCCACGACCAGTGGACCGCGACCGCCGCCCCCGGCGCGACCGTCGCGAGCGCGCGCGCGTCCCGGGCTAGCGTACGCACCGTGCGCCCCCCGAGGGAGAGCCTTGAACCGACCGCGGAGACCGTCGGGCCCTCGACCTCCAGCGACGTCGGCCCGACCTGCGTGACCCGGGCGAGCGCGGGACGGCACGCCTCGACGTTCGCGACGGTCGTCGGGACATGGCCGGTGACCGAACCGACCCCGACGAACGCGACGTGGAAGGCGTGGTGCGCGAGCGGCTCCGCCGGCAACGCCTCGGTGAGGCGCCGGGCGACCGAGCGCGCGAGGCCCCGGCGCGTGAGCGCTTCGAGGAGGGCGACGACGCGGGGGCGGTCGACGCTCGAGAGGAGCTCGTTGCCGACCCAGTACGCCTCCACGACCTCGCGGTCGAACGGGTCGCGGCCGGTCGCCGCGCCGATCGCCTCAAGGTACGGCATCAGCGCCTCGAACTTCGCGAGCGCCTCCCGTGCCCTCGGCGAGCCGACGCCACTCACGATCGCCTCGTAGAGCGCCGGCTCGGCGTCGGCGGGCCCGCAGTAGGCGAGCCGGTTGGTGGCGATCGAGAACCGGGCGCAGAGCGCGACGCCGTCCATCCCTGTCAGTCGGTCGCGAACCGAGGGACGCCGCCGAGCGGTGCGCGCCAGGCCGCCCGAAGGTAGCGCGCGCCGAGCGCGACGAGGACACCCGCCGCGACCGCGGCGGCGCCGAGCGCCGCGAGCGGCCCGACCGGGCTCCCCGTCACGAGGACGTCCAGCGCCCAGGAGATCGGGAAGCCGAGGACCAGCACGGTCGTCGCGACCCCGAGGTCGACGCGGGCGAGACCGGGGTACCACGTCAGGACGAACGCGGCGAGGAGCGCCGCGCTGATGCCGACCCACGTCCACTCCCCGCGCGAGAAACCGGCGACGCTCCCCCAGCCGCCGGTGAGCAGCAGGTACGCGGAGAGGAACGCCGCGCCGAAGCCCATCCGCCCGAGGCCGACCGTCGTCCCCCCGAGGTGGCCGAGCAGGCGCTTGGAGACGGTGTACTCCGCCGCCCAGAGGACGGTCGCGACGAGGACGTAGAGGCTCCCGGTCGTCCAGACGGGCGAGACGAGCGCGAGCAGCGCGAGGTTGCCGCCGAGGACGAGCGCGGCGGCGACGGCGGCGCGGGGATGGGCCCGCTCGCGCAGCGCGACGATCCCGAAGACGCTCGCGAACACGAACAAGGTGCGGTAGACGAACGACGCCGTCAGGCCCCCGTGCGCGGCGGTGGCGAGCTGGAGGCCCCGGAAGAAGAGGAGGAACGGCACCGCGCCGCCGACCAGCCCGATGACGGCGAGGGTCCCGAGGTCCTTCTTCCCGAGGGACCGGCCGTTCCGGGCGAGCACGACCAGCGCGATGGGGGCAAGAAGGCCCGCGACGGCGAGGTTGCGCACGGTGACGAACGCCGCCGAGCTCGTCCCCGCGACGGCGTAGCCGTTGACGAACGTCGAGACGCCGCTGATCAGCGCGGTCGCGAGGACGAGCAGCACGCCCGGCCCGACCCACGCCGCGCTCTCCCGCCCTGGAGCTTGCATCGGCTCGGTCCGAGCGGAGCTCGGGCTATAGTCTCTCCGTCGCGCGTACTGCAGCGGACGGCGGCAGCGGGGACGATCCGGCGAGGAGCGACGCTCCCTCCTCGGCGAGGTCGAGCGCCTCCCGGGCCTCCTGGGCGGAGAGGCGCCGGATCGCGAAGCCGGCCTGGACGACGACCCAGTCGCCGACCGCGGCGTCGGGAAGGTAGAGCAGGAGCGCGGTCCGCCGCACGCCCCCGTACTCGACCTCGGCGACCGGGGTGCCGGCGTCGGCGCGGACGGCGACGATCTGGCCGGGGATCGCGAGACACATGTCCGCGCTAGCCCTCCGACGGCGAGGCGGACGGAGCGGAAGGGGACGCGCCGGCGGCCGCCGGCCGGTCGCCGAACGTCACGCTCCTCAGCACGACGGCGTCCGCGCCTGGGTCGTCGAGACCGACGATCGCCTCCACGTCGAGGGCGCAGCCTTCGGCCGCGGAGCCGGCCATCGCCCTCGACCAG
>JASHSA010000005.1 GCA_030037035.1 Thermoplasmata archaeon | reverse complement strand
GGTCGCTTCAGGCCGAGCCAGACCGGGAACGCCAGCCCGACGATCATCATGACGGGGATCGCGAGCAGGGTCCCGATGTACGTGAACGCCGCGAACGTCACGGCGACCGCGATCAGGACGAAAGTGACCCGGCCCACCGTCGACTGAAAGAAACCCCTAAAGCCGTGGGCCGGCTCGGCCTGCATGGGACGCGGGGCTACGCCCCCTGCTCCTCTTAAGACCGCATGGGGACCGCTCCGCCCGAGATGGTTCGCGCACGGCGCGCCGCGGCCCTGATCGTCCTGGACGGCCTCGGGGACCGTCCGGACCGAGAGACGGGAGGGCTCAGCCCCGTCGAGGCGGCCCGGACCCCGCACCTCGACGGGCTCGCGGCGCGAGGGGAGGTCGGGACGGTCTCGATCCTCGGGCCGGGGGTCGCCCCCGAGTCGGACGCCGGCGTCTTCGCCCTCCTCGGATACGACCCGGTCCACGATTCCCCCGGGCGCGGAGTGCTGGAGGCGCTGGGCGCCGAGGTGCCGCTGCGCGCGGGCGATGTCGCCCTCCGGCTGAACTTCGCGACGATCGACCGTAGCGGCACGATCGTCGACGCGCGGGTCGGACGGTCCCTGACGACCGACGAGGCGGCCGAGCTCGCCCGAGCGCTCACGGTCGGGGACCTGCTCGGGGCCGACGGGATCCGGGCCGAGGTCCGCTCGACCGTCGGGCATCGGGGCGTCCTCTGGCTCCGCCCGACGACGGGCGGGGCGCTCTCCCCGAACGTCTCCAACGCCGACCCGTTCTACGAGAAGGTCGGAGGGATGGGCCGGGCCCGGACGCCGGCGGCTCCCCGGCTGGAGAGCGTGCGAGCCCTGGACGCCTCTCCCGAGGCCGAGCGAACGGCGAGAGCGCTGAACCGGTTCCTCGACGAGGTCCCGCCGCTGCTCGCGTCGCAGGCGGTCAACCGCGCGCGGGAGCGTGACGGGAAGCTGCAGGCGACCGGACTCCTCGTCCGGAACGCCGGCGCGCTGCCGTCCTCGCCGCCGCCGTCGTTCGAAGGACGGTACGGCCTGCGAGGGGGAGCCCTGACGGAGATGCCCGTGGAGCGGGGGATCGCCCGCCTGCTCGGACTCGAGGACCGGTTCGTCGGACCGATGGGGAGCGACCGGGAGGCGGGGTACCGCGCCCGGGCGCGCGCGAGCCGGGAGCTGCTCGAGCGGCAGCCGTTCGTCTACGTGCACCTGAAGGGCCCGGACGAGCCCGGCCACGACGGCGACGCCCGGCGCAAGCTCCGGGTCGTCGAGGAGATCGACCGGTCGTTCTTCGGACCGTTCGTCGACGGGCTCGACCTCGAGACCGTCGCCGTGGCGGTCACGGCCGACCACGCCACGCCCTGCGCGTTGCGCGGGCACTCTGACGATCCTGTTCCTTGGATGCTGGTCGGCGGACCGCGAGCCCCCGTCCCGACGTCGCCCCCGGCGCGGTTCGGCAGTGCGCTCGCGAGCAAGTCGAAGGTACGGCTCGCCGCCGGCGACGTCCTCCGCCGGATCCTGGACGCCGCGGCGCTCCCCGCCACGCCATGAGGGAACGCGCGCTGCTCGTCGACCGTCGCCGCGGAGAGGCGGTCCGTCGGACGCTGGCGGAGGTCGGCGCGCTGCGTCCGGACCTGCAGATCCTCGAGGAGGGGGACCGACTGGTGCTCCCCCTGCGTCCCGGGGCGAGCGTGCCCGACGGCCTGGGGGAGATCGGGCTCCGGGAGTTCCCTCCTCTCGAGCTTCCTCCGGCGGGAGGCTACCAAGAGCTGCTCGACTGGCCGGCGGCGGCGAAGGCGCTCCTGCCCCGGTCGTTCGACGTCGTCGGCGAGATCGTGCTGGTCCGACTCCCCCCGGAGCTGGAGGAGCGCAAGTCGGAGGTCGGCGCGGCACTCCTCGAGTTCGTCCCCGGTAGCCGTCTGGTCGGCCTCGACCGAGGGGTCCAGGGCGCCGAACGGCGCCGGGCCGTCGAGCGGATCGCCGGGGACGGGCCGTGGACGACGCGGCACCGGGAGAACCGGCTCGAGTTCGACGTCGACGTCGAGGGCGCGTACTTCTCCCCGCGCCTCGCCGGCGAGCACGCGCGCGTCGCGGCGAAGGTCCTCCCCGGCGAGCGGGTCTACGACCTCGCGTGCGGCGTCGGGCCGTTCTCGGTGACGATCGCGCGGGACGGGCGGGCCGTCTCGGTGACGGCGGTCGACGTCAACCCGACGGCGATCGAGCTGCTCCGTCGGACGCTCTCCCGGTACCCGTTCGGCGCGAGCGTGACGGCCGTCGTGGCGAGCCTCGAGGCGTTCGCGCCGACGGCGACGCCCGTCGAGCGCGTCATCGTGAACCTTCCCCGCGAAGGAATTAAGTACGGAGCGCTGGTGGCACCGCTCGTCGTCCCCGGTGGCCGGTTGCAGTTCTACGAGGTCGTGCCTCGGGACGAGGTCGAGGGGAGACGAGCGGTGGTCGAGCGCCTTCTCTCCGCCAAGGGCCGCTTTGCCGTCCGCGACGTCCGGCTCGTCCACCCGTACTCTCCGGCGCAGGACCTGATCGCCGTCGAGGTCGAGCGGGCGCCGGACTGAGCGATGGCCTCTCCGTACGTCCTCGACCTCGCCGAGGCCTCCGACAGCGACCTCGCCCGCGTCGGCGGCAAGGCCGGTAAGCTCGGCGAGCTCGTCCGCCAGGGGCTGCCGGTCCCGCCCGGCTTCGTCGTGACGACCGAGGCGTACGTCGCGTTCGTCCGGGGCACCGGTCTCGACGCAGTCCTGACGAGCGCGCTCGGGAGGATCGACGAGAGCCGGCCCGCGACCGTCGAGGAGGCGTCGCGCGAGATCCGCAAGGCGTTCGAGTCGAAGGAGATGCCGGCCGAGCTGCGGTCGGCGATCGTCGGGGCGTACGAGGAGTTCGCGCGGCGTCACGCGGTGAAGTTCTGCGCGGTCCGCTCGAGCGCGACCGCCGAGGACCTCGCCGACGCGTCGTTCGCAGGGCTCCAGGAGACGTACCTGAACGTCCACGGGACCGAGCAGGTCCTCGACGCGGTGCGCAAGTGCTGGGGCTCGCTCTTCACGCCCCGCGTCCTCGTCTACCGCCAGAAGAAGGGGATCGACCACGCCGGCCTCGCGCTCGCCGTGCTGGTGCAGAAGATGGTCGACGCGACCGTGAGCGGCATCCTCTTCACGCGCGACCCGAACACCGGCGAGAACCACATGATCGTCGAGGCCGGCTGGGGGCTCGGCGAGGCGATCGTCGGCGGGGAGGTCACCCCCGACCACTACGTCATCGACGGCGCGACGCAGAAGATCGTCCACAAGCAGGTCTCCGAGCAGAGCGTCCGCTACGTGCGCGCCGAGAGCGGCGGCAACCGCCGCGAATCGGTCCCTGCGGCCGAACGGAGCGTCCAGAAGCTGCCGGACGGCCGCCTCCTCCGCCTCGTCTCGCTCGCGCGGGTCATCGAGTCGCGGTACCGCCGCCCGATGGACATCGAGTGGTGCGCCGACGCCCACGCGCTCTACGTCGTGCAGGCCCGGCCGGTGACGACGATCCCGACCTCGACGGCCGGGCCGGCGACCTCGCCGGCGCCCGCCCCCTCCGCGGGGGAGGAAGCGCCGCTGCTCCGCGGCTTCGGCGCGAGCCCCGGGGTCGCCGCCGGCGTCGCCCGCCTCCTCCGGGGCGCCGAGGAGATGGAGCGCCTCCAGGCCGGCGAGGTCCTCGTCACGGCGATGACGACGCCGGACATGGTGCCGGCGATGTCGAGGGCCGCCGCGATCGTCACCGACGAGGGCGGGATGACGTGCCACGCGGCGATCGTCTCACGCGAGTTGGGGGTGCCGTGCGTCGTCGGGACGCGCGAGGCGACGCACGTGATCGCCGACGGCAGCGAGGTGACGGTCGACGGGAAGACCGGCTCCGTGTACCGCGGCCGCCGCGGGGGGCTCGAGCCGAAGCCCGCGCCGGGGCTCCCGGCCGCCGCCGCCCCCGCCGTCGAGAGCGTCCCCGTCACCGCGACGAAGATCCTCGTCAACGTCGGCGTCCCGGAGAAGGCCGCCGAGTACGCCCGGCTCCCGGTCTCGGGGGTCGGCCTCCTGCGGATCGAGTTCATCTTCACCGCCCACGTGCGCGAGCACCCGCTCGCCCTCCTGAAGAAGGGGAAGCACGACGAGCTGGTGAAGCGCCTCGCGGAAGGGATCGGGAAAGTCTGCCAGGCGTTCCACCCCCGGCCGGTGATCGTGCGGACGAGCGACTTCAAGACGAACGAGTACCGCGGCATGCCCGGAGGGGAGCCGTTCGAGCCGCTCGAGGAGAACCCGATGATCGGCTGGCGCGGCTGCTCACGCTACATCTCGAGCGTCTACCGGCCCGCGTTCGAGTGCGAGCTCGAGGCGATCCACCGCGTCCGGACCGAGCTCGGGCTCAAGAACGCGATGGTGATGCTGCCGTTCGTCCGCAACACCTGGGAGCTCGAAGAGATCGCCGGGCTGCTCCGCGCGGCCGGCCTGAAGCGCTCGCGCGACTTCAAGCTCTACCTGATGGCCGAGGTGCCGTCGACCGTCCTGCTCGCCCGGGAGTTCGCCCACCACTGCGACGGGTTCTCGATTGGCTCGAACGACCTGACGCAGCTCGTCCTGGGCGCCGACCGGGACTCCGAGACGCTCGGCCGGATGGGCTACTTCGACGAGCGCGACCCGGCGGTCCTCCGGGCGATCCGGCTCCTGATCGAGGGGGCGCACGCCGAGGGGACGACCGTCGGGATCTGCGGCCAGGGCCCGAGCGTCTACCCGGAGTTCGCCGAGTTCCTCGTGCGCGAGGGGATCGACTCGATCTCGCTGAACGCCGACACGGTCGTCACGACCTCGAGGACGATCGCCGCGATCGAGCAGAAGATGAAGCTCGACGGGCTCCGCGCCGGCTGAGGCGCAGGACCCTGCCGCCGTTCCGGGAGCCCCGTCGGGCGCTCCGGGGCTACGGGAGGTCGCCTGGCGTTCGGCCCGTGCCCGGGCAGGGCGACCGGAGTCCTGCGAACCTTTATACGGAGGGGCCCGCCTTTTTTTCGTTCGTGTCCAGGGTCGGCTGGCGTCACCGGCGCCGAGCGTCGGACAAGGGCGTGGCCGAGGTGATCGGTGCGGTCATCCTCGTCGCGATCACGGTCGTCCTTCTCGTGCTGATCTTCCTGCTCCGGATCCCGTATCCGACCTCCCCGCCCTCGATCAGCTTCGCCGCGGTGAACAACGCGAAGTACCCGGCGTGGGGGGACCCGACGGACTGCTACCCCAACCTTCCGCACAACTGGGAGTACTACCTCTCCAACGGAACCGGCAACAAGACCGACGAGGACCGCTACAACACCTACATGGACGCCTGGGAGGACGATTGTGAGAACGGCGATACCGGCTACTACAACGAGATGAACGCCACCGGCCTCATCATCACCGGCACGTCGCAGGCGATCCCGCTCAGCGCGATCGAGTTCGAGTTCATCTGCACGAACACGACCCCGAAGGCGGAGACGACGCTCCTCGTCCAGGGCCAGCTCAGCACCATGGAGTGGGTCCCCGGCGGCTCGCAGAACCTCTCGTCGAACGCCCCGACGCTCGGGACGTGCGCGTCGTACGACCCGAGGGGGAGCGGGGCGAACAGCGTCTACTACAACCGCCTCGGCTTCTTCGACCCGCTGAACGCCCACCTGACGACGCTCTCTCCGGGGATGACGCTCGTCCTGTACGTCCACACGAAGGACTCGATCTTCGAGGCGCCGAACCCGCTCTACGGGAGCTCCTACTGGGGCCAGCCGGACACCGACGACTACCACGGCGTTCCGCTCTGGTGCTACACGGTCCCGGGCTCCTGCACCATCGAGCTGATCGATACGGACTGGTCGTCACCGGTGGTGATCCTGTCCGAGCCGGTCTATCTGTTGTGAGATGTCCGCTCCGCCGCAGGCCGCCTACCGTACCCGCGCCCGGCGCCGTCCCCGCCTCCTCGTCTGGGTCGGGGTCCTCTGCGTCGCGGCGGTCGTGATCGAGTCGGCGGTCGTCACGAACGGCTTCGGCCTCGCGACGAAGAAGTCGTCCTCTTCGTCCAACGGCATCCCCGGACCGAACCCGAACCCGGCCGGCGAGCTCGTCACGTCCGTGACCGGCCAGCTGACGTACAGCGGCACGGGATCGAACCCGTTCCCGGCCCTCTCGGGCGGCGACCTCTGTCCGGGATGCCCGAAGCTCCCGAAGGAGTACACGAACAACGGGACGAACTTTGACGGCCTCTGGTTCTACTTCAACGTCTCCAACGCCGGCAAGAACGGCACGACGCTCAGCAACTTCTCCCTGACGACCTCCGGCGCGAACCCGCATCTGTTCGTGCTCCTCGGGGTCGAGTGCTGCTACACGACCCACTCGACGCCGTACTCCGAACCGACCGACCACCTCTACGTCCCCCCGAACAGCTCGCCGATCGGGCTCGCGGTCTTCGTCACCGCGCTCGCGATCCCGGGCGACGGGACGACCGGTTACGCGCTGACGCTCCACATGACCTGTCCGTAGGGGCGCCGGCCCTCGCGGTCACGCCGACCGACCGCGAGCTCCCTCCGGCTCCCGGGGGGGTCTCCACCGCGGCGGGGTCGGGGGACCGGGCGGGGGGATCGCGAGCTCCGCCGTGCGGGGAAGTTCGTACTCGACGAACGCGCGAGCCGGCGTGAAGCCGAGGCGCTCGAGACGCTGCCGCAGGCGCTCCGAGTCGGCGAAGATCGACAGGAACGCGGCCCGCCCCACCGGTCGCTGCCGGAGCGCGTAGAGGACGAGGGCGGAGGCGGCCCCGTGGCCGCGGGAGGAGGGGCGGGTCGTGACGAAGTGGATCCCGGCCGCCGCGCGGTGGCGGTAGACGATCGCGGCCGCGACCGGCTCGCCGTCCCTGGACGCGAGCAGCGGGACCAGCTGCTCGTGGGGGTTCGGGTGGTGCCAGGCGACGTCGAGCGCCGTGCGAAGCTCCGGCCGCTCCCGTGCGTCGGTCCAGAACGAGGCGACGCGGTCGACGTCCCCGGGGTCGGCCTCCCGGACCTCCGTCGCGCCGACGTC
>JASHSA010000047.1 GCA_030037035.1 Thermoplasmata archaeon | reverse complement strand
GAGCGCTACCTCGAGCACCGCGTCGGCCAGGTCCGCTTCCTCGCCGAGCTGCTGGACGCCCAGCAGGTCCCCCAGATGCATCCGCCGGGGGGGCACGCCGTCTACCTGGACGTCCGCCGCTTCCTCCCGCACCTCAAGCCGGAGCAGCTTCCCGGCCAGGCGCTCGTCGTCGAGCTGTACCGCGAGGGCGCGGTCCGCTCGGTCGAGGTCGGGGCGATCATGTTCGAGCCGGACGCCTCCGAGCCCGGGCCGACGCTCGAGCTCGTCCGGCTCGCCATCCCGAGGCGGGTCTACACGGAGAGCCACCTGCGCTACGTCGCGGAGGTCGTGGCACGCGTCTGGCGCCGTCGTGCCTCGGTCCGAGGGCTGCGGATGGTCGAGGCGCCGGAGCGCCTTCGGCACTTCACGGCGCGCTTCGCCCCGGAGACCTCGCCGGGGTAGGCGGACGTCGGTCGCTCCGACCGACGCGCCGCGCTAGCAGTCCTCCGGCATCGTCCCGCCGTCGACCCACGCCCCGGTCGTCGCGTTCACCTCCCCGATGAACGCGGAGCCGGTGCCGCTCGTCGCGTCGAACCCGCAGGTCGTGTAGACGATCGCCCAGACGTCCCCGGTGAGCAGCAGCTCGATCGTCGCCCCCGAGTTCGCGGCGAGGAAGCTGCTCCCGCCGTTCGGCCCGGCCGCGGAGGCGGCCGTGGTCGAGTCGACCGGCGAGGCGGTGACCGCGGTGAACGACGAGAACCCGGTGAGGCACGACCCCGCCTCGACCTCGTAGGCGTCGGCCTGCACCGTGGTCCCGGAGATCTCGCTGGCGGCGGAGAAGAGGACGTCGCCGTCGCCGTTGCTCGAGAAGACCGTCCAGCTCGCGACGTCGCCGGGCTCGCTCCCCCAGACGGTCGCCGGGAACGTCGCCGAAGTCTCCGCGCCGGTCCAGATCGGCGAGCAGGAGTCGTCTCCCAGGCCGCCGTTCGAAATCGAGCCGGTGAGGCTCGACGGAAGTCCCAGCCCGAAGACGACGACCGGCGTCCAGGGTCCCCCCGGGACCCCCGCGTCGGCGGTGGAGATCGGGCTCACGGTCGCGCTGTAGGGTACCGGGGTGCCGAAGACGTTCGCCGCGCCGGAGCCGCCGTGAGGGAGCGCCACGGAGAGCACGACGATCACCGCGACGAGCACCGCGACCGCACCCAGCGCGATCGCGGCGTTCCGGCGGCGGTGGGACGGAACGACCGGGGGCCCGTACTGCAGGGGCGTCCCGTACGCCGGCGGGGCGGATCCGTACGCCGGGGACGGCAAAGGAGCCCCCTGCGGCTGGGCCCCCGCCGGAGGAGGAACCCCGAACGGTGGGGGAGGCATTCCGTACGGAGGCGGAGGGTACGCCGGGGGCGGCGCCGGTCCGGCGAACGCCGGTCTCGAACCTGCCGCCGCGCTCGTCGCGACCGGGGCCGAGTAGGGCCCGGCACCCGCCGAGCCCTGCGCCGCCGACCCCACCGTCCCGGCCGTCGGGGGTCGCGGAGCCACCGAGGGAGCGAGCGAGGCACCGCACCCCCAGCACTTCGAGAGTTTCGGGGGGTTCGGCCGCTCGCACTTCGGGCAGACGGTAAGGTCGAGGCGGTCCGCCGTCATGGGCGAGAGAGACCGAGACCCGACGTCATGTGCGCTGCGGGGCCGGGCGGCCTCCGACCCGACGGCCGAAGGCTGCCATAACGCTTGCTAGGGCCTCGCACGGTACGGAAGGCCTCGCCGGAACACCCGAAGGCGTTCGGCCGCCGACGTGCCGTCACGGGCGAGCGACTCCGGTTCCCCGGCGACCCTCGATCGTTCCGCTCGGCGCTCGCCGGCAGGGGCATGACCTCAATTGGGCCAGCCGCGTGGAGCCGCCCTCGGTCCCGCGAGCGTGCCGGTTCATGGCCCCGAAGAGCTCAGCGCAGTCGCCCCGACGGCGAGCGAGGACGCACGCCCGAGGACGGGCCTCCGGACGCGGCCGAGGGCGACCGCGGGTCCGGCGCGAGCGAGGGCGACCGCGTTCCCCGCCGACCTCGCTCGATGACGGGGTCGATCGGGGCCCCCGAGCCCGTGTGTCGACCGCGCCCGCACTCGCTCCCACGTCGGACGAGCGGCCGCTCCGCATCGTGATGGTCGGTTGGGAGTTCCCTCCGGGCCACACGGGCGGGCTTGGGGTCCATTCCTACGAGATCGTCCGGGAGCTGAGCCGCCTCGGCCACCGCGTCACGTTCCTGACGCCGTTCTCCGGGCCGTTCACCGAGGTCCCCGGCGTGCGGTTCCGCAATCCGACGGAGGCGCTCCCGCCGGGCGAGGTCTCCTACCCGTCGGCGTACTGGTCGGGAGGCGCCCCGGACAGTCCGTTCGTCGACTCGATCGACGGCTACAACGCCTGGGTCTCCCAGCTGAAGGACCTCGGGCCGGTCGACGTCGTCCACGTCCACGACTGGTTCGGGACGGTCGGTGCGGCGGCGCTCGCGCGTCGGCTCGGGCGACCGCTCGTGATGACCGTCCACTCGACCGAGTACGACCGCTCCCTCGGCCACCCGTGGGACCACATCCTCGCGCGCGAGCAGGGCGGGATCGACGCCGCGACGCTCGTGATCGCCGTCAGCCGTCACCTGCGGCAGCAGCTGATCGACCGCTACCGGGCCGACCCGAGCCGAGTCCGCGTGATCTACAACGCCGTCCGGCCGAGCGCGCGTCTCGAGCGGATCGACCCGACCAAGCGGATCGTCCTCTACGTCGGCCGCCTCGCCGTCATGAAGGGGGTCGACACGTTCCTGAGGGCGGCGGCCCGGGCCGCGTCGGCGGTGCCGGACGTATTGTTCGTCGTCGCCGGCGAAGGCCCGGAGTACCCGCGCCTCGTCCAGCTCGCCGCGAGCCTCGGGATCGGCGAGCGCGTGATGTTCCTCGGCAAGGTCTCCGACGAGGAACGGGAGATCCTCCTCGCCGGGAGCTCGGTGTTCGTCCTGCCGAGCGTCGTCGAGCCGTTCGGGATCGCCGCCCTGGAGGCGATGGCGGCCGGCGTGCCCACGATCGTCTCCCGCACGAGCGGCGTCGCCGAGATCAGCCGGAGCACGTTCCGCGTCGACTTCTGGGACGTCGACGAGTTCGCGAGCCGCATCGTCGAGCTGCTGGAGTACCCCACGCTGAACCGGGCGATGGGGGACGAAGGTCGCTGGGAGGCGCTCCGGGAGGGTTGGCCCGAGCGCGCGCGCGAGACCGTCGAGGTCTACCGCGAGGCGATCGTCGCCCGGGGAGGTCGAGCTCGATGACGACCGGAGGCTGGCGGTGCTCTCCGCTCCACGACTCGTCCCGGGCACCGTCCGCCGGTTTACTGGGGCGGGGCGGCCCGAAAGGTTGACCGATCACCCGGAGCGTGTATTGCAGGCCCCCGGCCGACGCGCGTTCGGTCGCACCTCGTGGACCTGGGCGAGAAAGGATGAAGCGCTCGGCG
>JASHSA010000046.1 GCA_030037035.1 Thermoplasmata archaeon | reverse complement strand
CGCGACGGCGCGCCGCAGGGGATCTTCTGCGCCAACGGCCAGTGCGCCCAGTGCCAGGTCGTCGTCGACGGCGTGGCCGTCAAGGCGTGCCTGACGCCGCTGAGGCCGGGGATGGTGGTGCGCTCGCTCTCCTCCGACCCGGAGCTCCCGCCGGACGACGCGGCGCTCCCTCCCCCCGGCCCGACCCCCGAGCTCGTCACCGACGTGCTCGTCGTCGGCGGAGGTCCCGCCGGGCTCACCGCCGCCGTGGAGCTCGCCGACCACGGGGTCGACGTGACGCTCTGCGACGACAAGGCGACCCTGGGGGGGAAGCTCTCGCTCCAGACGCACAACTTCTTCGGCTCGGCCGGCGACCGCTAGCCAAGCTGCAGCCCCTCGACGCGCGACGCGCCCCCCGGAGCGAGGAACCTCCCGGGGGAGAACTCCCGGGCCTCGGGGTCGACCGGCTCGCCGAGGACCGCCTGCGCGGCGCGTCGGCTCGCCGACGGGGCGAGCATGAAGCCGTGGCCCCCGAGGCCGTTGGCGTGGACGAACCCGGCGAGGCGCGGGTCCTCGCCGAGGAGCGGCAGGCCGTCGGGGGTGTCGTCGTAGAAGCCGGCCCACGCCCGCAGCACGCGGAGACCGGCGAGGCGGGGGAGGAGCGTGAGCAGGGCGCGGGCCATCGACGTGAGGAACCGCGCGCTGCTCGGCACGCCCCCGTCGACGCCGGGGGGGTGCGGGACCGTCAGGCCCCCGACCAGCTCGCCGCGCATCGACTGGCTGAAGTAGAGCCCGTCCGAGGCCCGGACCACCATCGGGTCGACGAACGGCTTCATCGGCTCGGTCGCGAGGATCTCGTGTCGGGTCGCGACGTTCGGCACGTCGAGCCCGCAGCGCCGCGAGAGCTCGCCGGACCATCCCCCCGCGGCGTTGACGAGCGCGCCGGTCGCGACGCGGCCCTCCGAGGTGAGGACCCCGGCGAGCCGGCCGCGGTCGTCCCGAGCGACGCCGGTCACCTCGACCCCGTAGGCGACCTCGGTCCCCGCCCGACGGAGCGCCTCGAGAAGCCCCCAGAGGACGGGGTACGGGTAGAGGGTGCCGTCGGTCGCGAGGTACGAGCCCCCGAGGCACGCGCCGGGAGCGATCCCGTCGACGAGCCGCTCGACCTCCGGGACCCCGAGGAGCCGAACGTCCAGCCCTTCGGCGCGCGCGACGTTCCGGACGCGCTCGAGGCGCGCCATCTCGGCCGCTCCGTCCGCGAGGAACAGGTAGCCGCCCTGGCGGAACCAGACGTTGTGGCCGAACTCCGAGGCGAACCCGCGGTAGGCGGCGACGGCCTCCCGGGCGAGGCGGATCGTCGCCCGCGTCTCCCACTGCTGGCGGATCCCCCCGCCGTTCCGCCCGGAGCCGCCGGCCGAGAGACGTCCCCGGTCGACCACGAGCACCGGGCCGGCGCCGGCGCGGACGAGGTGGTGGGCGGTGTAGAGCCCGACGACCCCTCCCCCGACGACGACGGTCCGGTAGTCGCGGCGCGCGAGGGTCACGGCCGGGGCTCCGAGGGCTCCGGGCGCTCGAGGGAGGCGAGCGCCCCCAGCGGCGTCGGGGTGAGCGGGGGCCTCTGCGTGACGTAGCCGACCTCCGCCGGGGGCCGGCGCTCGAGGACGGCGAGGATCGCGATCGCCTCCGGCAGGCAGTAGCGGCCCTGGCAGAGCCCGGTGCCGACCCCGGTGTAGCGCATCGCGAGCTCGAGACCGTGGTACCCCCGCTCCGCCGCGCGCTCGAGCTCGTCGAGCAGGACGTCCTCGCAGGGGCAGAGGACCCACTTGCCGCGACGCGGCTCCCGCAGGAGCTCGCGGTAGTAGGGGACGATCTCGCTCGGCCTCGGAGGAACGGCGGCAGGCGCCGGGCCGCCGTCGCGGTCGCCCAGGACCGCTCCGGCGACCCGCTCCGGGGTCGGGGCCGCCTCGGCCGACGGCCTTGCCGCGCTGCCGACGACGTACACGCCGGGAACGTCCGAGCGCCCGAGCGCGTCGACGACCGGGAAGTAGGCGCCGGGGACGTCGACCCACCGGCGCCGCGCACCCGCTTGGAAGGCGAGCTGGGCGTTCGGGAGCCGTCGGTGGGCGAGGACGACCGACCGGCACGCGAGGCGGAAGCGGCCGCTGCCGTCCCGGCGGCCGAGCTCGACGGCGCGGAGGCGGCCCCGGCCGACGCCGCGCACGAGCCGGGAGCGGGGGTAGAGCGGTACGTCGCGCTCGACCGCCGCCCGGGCCAGCTCCGGGGAGATCTCGGCCGGAGCGACCACCGCGACGACGTTCTCCTCGAGACGCTCGACGACCTGGCGGGCGCGCTCGGCCCCCCCGACCACGACGACCTCCTCGAAGGGGAGCCCGAGAGGGGCGACGGCGAGGTCGGCGGTCACGACCCCCGGCCGGTCCGAGCCCTCGAACACGAGTCCGGCGTCGTAGCTCCCCGTCGCCAGGACGAGCGCGCGCGTCCGGACCCGGATCCCGCCGCCGGCGTCGTCGAACCCGAGGAGCTCGAGACCGCCCGAGCCGCCGGCGGGCTCCGCGGTCGCCGGGGCGGGCAGGATCGCGGCGGTCGCCGAGCCCAAGAGCTCCGTGCCGGCGACCGGACCGCCCTCGGTCGTCGGCGCGAGCGGGACCGGCCGCCGCTCGAGGACGAGCGGCCGGACGCCGCGGTGCACGAGCGCCTCGGCGACCGCCCGACCCGAACGACCGGCGCCGACGATCGTGACGTCCGCGCGGAGCGTTCGCGCCGGCGGAGGCGCGGTCGGAGGGGCGGGCGTCGGAGGGCGACCGAAGCCGGCGAGCCGTCGGGCGAACCGCTGGTACAGCGGGGCCGCCCACGACGGCCGGCGGAGGCCGTGCACCGAGTCGACGCCGTGCGGGAACACGAGGTCGAGCGCTCCGGCGACGTCGAACCTCGGGGACGGCCAGGAGTTCTCCGTCGCGACCTGCTCGCCGTCGCGGAGCCGGTGGCGGCACGCGCGCACGTTCGGCACGCCGTTGACGCGCACGAGGCAGCCGGCGCAGTCGCCGACCCCGCAGAACGGGCCGCGGGGTCGATGGTACCGCACCGACCGCACGAGGTTCGGCCAGCCGTGGCGGGCGATCGTCGCGAGCAACGGCTCGCCGGCGTTCCCCTCGAGCTCGGCGCGGCCGAACCGCACCCGCGCCCGGCCGTTCGGACCCATCGGGACCTCGCGAGCCGCGCGCCGGCTATTTATCGGCCCCGCAAACGGCGTGCCGGCGTCCGCTCCGCACGTCGCGCGACGCCGCCCGACCCCACGGCTATATAGATGGCCGTAGGTCGGTCGGTCCACGACCGTGCGCACGAGCGGCGGGTTCCACGGGCGGCGCATCCAGAAGACCGGCGGCTCGACGTACATCGTCTCCCTTCCGAAGAACTGGGTCGTCGCGCGCGGGCTCGGCCCCGGGGACGTCCTCCTGTTCACGCCGCGGGCCGACGGCTCGCTGACCGTCTATCCGGCCTCCGCGACGCCCGCCGAGGCCCAGCGCCGGATCGTCGAGGTCTCGAACGACATGGAAGAGGAGCACCTCTTCCGTCGGCTGATCGCCGAGTACATCGCGGGCTACCCCCTGCTCGAGGTCCGCACGTCCGGTCGGATGAGCGCCCGGACGCGCGAGGTCGTGCGGAACTTCGCGCAGCGGATGATCGGGCCCGAGATCCTCGAGGAGACCTCCGAGTCGGTGATCCTGCAGGACGTCGTCGGCGCGAACCCGCTGCCGATCCCGTCGATCGTCCGGCGGATGCACCAGATGGTCCAGGCGATGCAGACCGACGCGATGGCGGCGTTCCGCCAGCGCGACGCGTCGATCGCGCGCGACGTCGTGGAGCGCGATTGGGAGGTCGACCGGCTCCACTGGTTCCTCGAGAAGCAGGTGACGAGCGCGCTCCGCGACGCGAGGATCCTCGCGAGCATCGACCTCACCCTCCCGGAGTGCTCGACGTTCCTGCTCGCGTCACGGATCCTCGAGCGGATCGCCGACCATGCGGTGCGGATCTCCGAGACCGTCCAGATCCTCGGGAACGAGCCGACCCCCGAGAAGATCGGCCAGGAGCTCGACCGGATGGCGAACCGCGCCGCCGAGTGCCTCTCCGACGCGCTCGACAGCCTCGACCACGCCGACATCCCGAAGGCGAACGCGGTGATCGACGCGACGCGGCAGCTCACGCGCGAGCGCGACCACGTCCTCCGCGAGATCGCCTCGAAGAAGGGCCGGCTCGCCGTCGGGATCGCCTACGTCCTCGAGAGCCTCGAGCGCTCCGCCTACTACGCGACCGACCTCGCGGAGATCGCCATCAACCGTGCGGTCGAAGCCCCCGCGCGCGCGACCGACGTCGGCGAGATCGCCGCCCCCGCCGCCGCGACCGCCGCGGCGCGCTAGGCGCCCGGAGCGGTGGTCCGACCCGCGAGGGTCGCGAGCAGCTCGCGCACGTCCTCCGCGTTCGGGACCCTCGGGTTGGCGAGGACCGCGGGGGACCGCAGCGTCTCGGCCACGATCCTCGGAGCCTCCTCCCGGAGGCGGGCCACGTCGACCCCGGCGGAGGCGAGGTCGAGCGGCGCCCCTCCGTTCGCCGCGAGCCGTCGGATCCGTTCGGCGAGCGGCGGGGGGGCCGAGCCGTCGTCCGGGCGGAGTACCGCCTGCACCGCCTCGAGCCGTTCCCGTGCCGCCGGCCGGTCGTACTCGAGGACCGCCGGAACGACGATCCCGAGGAGCCGGGCGTAGGCGAGGCCGCTCGGACGTTGGAGCGCCCTCGCGAGCGCGTGGGCGAGCCCCCGCTGGGCGTTCGACTGCGCGAGGCCGGCCTCGGTCGCCGCGTAGTGGAGGCTGTCGCGCGCCTCCGGGTCGTCGCTCCAGCGCACCGCGTGCGGGAGGCGGCGAACGACCGTCCGCAGCGCGTCCAGGGCGAGCGCGTCCGAGAACGGGTTCGCCCACGCCGAGACGTACGCCTCGGCGGCGAGCGACGCCGTCTCGAGCGCCCCGGCGACGACCGTCTCCGACGGAAGCTCCCTCGCGAACCACGGGTCGACGATCGCCCAGTCGGGGACGAGCGAGCGGTCCGCGACCTCGAAGGGGCTCCCGTCGACCCGGACGAGGTCGATCGCCCAGCTCGCCTCCGCCCCGCTGCCGCTCGTCGTCGGGACGGCGCAGAGCCGCGTCCGGGGCGCGCTCGGGACGCTGACGTCCAGCGACGGGGCCGCGAGGTCGATCCCCGGCCGCTCGTGGAGGAGGCGGGCGGCCTTCGCCGCGTCGATCGTCGTCCCACCGCCGAGGGCGACGATCCAGTCCGGGTCGGCCTCCCGGAGCCGCCCGGCGAGGGCGACGACGTCGTCGACCCGGCTCGACAGCGGCCGATCGAGCAGCGGAACGACCGACGCGCCGCCGTGCTCGAGCTCCTCGATCGCCCTTCGGCCCGCCTCCTGGACGGCGACGCGGGGGTCGGCGACGACGAACGCGCGGCGGGCGTCGAGCCCGCTCAGCTGCTGGAGCGCGCCGGTCCCCCAGGCGATCGCCGGCGCGGTGACGAAGCCGACCATCCCCGCGGCCCGCTCACGGGAGCGACGGACCCTCCCGGCACCGGCGGCACGTGCCGGCGAGCGAGAAGGCGATCCGCTCGACGCTCCACCCGTCCGGCGTGACGCCCGCGATCTCGGTCAGGAGGTGGCGGTCGAGCTCGGTCAGCTCGAGGCCCTGGATGCGGCCGCAGGCACGGCAGACGACGTGCCCGCGGGGCTCCTCGTCCAGCGCCGCGAGCGGGGGCGGCGTCCTCAGCGCCGGCGGCGCCGCAGGAGCCGGGGACGCGGCGCGCGGGGAGCGCCGTGCGCCCGGCCGCTTCGCGCGACGCGCCCCC
>JASHSA010000045.1 GCA_030037035.1 Thermoplasmata archaeon | reverse complement strand
CCGGTCTGGAGAACTCCGAACCCGAGCAGCGCACAGACGCCGACCGCCAAGACCGCTTCCTTCCAACCCGTTCGTCGTTCCTGCATTTGCATCCCTTAGGGCGACGGCCGGCCTCGGGCCGACCTCTCCGCGGCTAGTACCAGGCTAGGATGGGTGTTTTACACCTTTCGAACGAACGGAAGGCCCGGCACCCCCGGTGCCGGGCGGGCCAGGGGGCGGCCCGGCGTGCGAGCGACGGCCCGGCGGTACCCCGTCGCGGCCGTCCCCTAGCGTACGCGCGCCCCGGCCACGGTGAAACGCCCTCGCGCCTCCAACCCACCAATAAATAGGGCCGCCCGCCTGAGAACGATGTCTCGCGACGCCGGCACCCGTCGCGGGGAGCATCGCTGTGCGGATGTGGACGTACGTTGCACGGCGCGCGCTCCTCGTCGTGCCGGTGGTGATGGGCGTCGTCACCATCACGTTCGTCCTCTTCACCGCCCTGCCGATCCCGTACCAGCTGCTGTCGCACTACGGGGCGCCGACCCCGAAGCAGCACTGCGGCTACTCGAAACAGTGCACGTGCGCCACGCTCGACCCGACGTCGGTCCACGACGGCCAGTGTACCTGCATCTCGCCTCCGACCGTCACGACGCCGACCGGCATCTGTCAAAATCCCGTCTACCACGAGTACGTCGACGCGCTCGGCCTCGAGAAACCGATCCCGGAGCAGTGGCTGGCGTACATCTACCGGACGTTCACCTTCCAGTGGGGGAACGTCTCGAACTACAGCACGGTCGCGCACTACTACCCGAAGCTTGCCGGCGAGCCGGTCGCCACGGCGATCGCGTGGGAGCTGCCGTACACGCTCGAGCTCGCCTCGCTCTCGCTCGTGATCATCCTGGTCCTGGCGATCCCGCTCGGGAACGCCTCCGCGGTCTACCGAAATCGGCCGATCGACCAGGCGTCCCGGATCCTCTCGTTCTCCGGCTACGCCCTCCCGGCGTTCCTGCTCGGATCCCTCGTCGTGGCCGGGGTGATCCTCGCGTTCCTGCCGCATACCGGGTTCGACGTCAAGTCCCCGTGGTGCCCGGCCGGGGAGCCGATCGACCAGGAGTTCACCTATTCGCTGCCGATCTCGTCGGCCTGCTATCCCGGCCTGGCGGTCGGGGCGTCGTACCCCGGGTGGATCTCCAACGGGATCCACTCGACCCCGACCGGCTTCCTGACGATCGACGCGCTGATCCACGGGGACCCGTGGCTCTCGCTCGACTCGATCATCCGCATCATCCTGCCGGCGCTGGTCATCGCCTACGGGACCGTCGCGACGCTCCTGCGGTTCGTCCGCAACAGCATGCTCGAGGTGATGAACCTCGATTTCGTGCGCACCGCGCGCGCGGGCGGGGTCCCCGAGTCGACGGTCGTCGGCCGTCACGCGGGGCGGAACTCGCTGAACGTCACGATCACGGTCCTCGGCCTGACGTTCGCGGCGTTCCTGGGCGGGTTCCCGATCATCGAGGACGTCTTCAAGCTCAACGGCGTCGGCGAGCTGCTCGCGATCGCCGCCGACCCGAACCCGGCGGTCGACTTCGGGGTGATCTTCGGCTCGACGATCCTGTTCACCTTCATCATCGTCGCGGCGAACCTGATCGTCGACGTCCTCTACGCCTACCTCGACCCCCGGGTCCGCCTGGGATAGCCGCCCATGGCGAGCGCTCCGTGGTCCGGCCCGCGCCCGATGCGCCGGCCGCACCCGAAGGTCGACCAGCTTCAGAGGACCTGGTACTTCTTCCGGCGGAACACCCTCGGGCTCGTCGGCCTGGGGATCGTCCTGACGATCGTCGGGATCGCCGCCTACGCGGCGGCGCTCCCGATCCCGTGGACGAGCGTGCCGATCTGGTGCGCGACCGACTACGGGCCGGCGGACGCGCCGCTCACGGGCTACCCGGGGAACTATACGCAGGTCTGCCCGACGACCGGGCCGATCGTCTGCACCTACGAGGTCACCCCTCCCCCGAACGCGGCCGACTTCTGCGGCGGCTTATGGTACAAGGACATCGTCCGTAGCGGGATCTCGTTCCCGTCGATCATCGCCCCGACGCTCTCGTTCTCGCCCCCGGTCGCCGGCCCGATGCCGCTCGGCGGCCTGTCGACCTCCTCCGGCTCGAGGACCCTCTACAACCTCGCCGGGATGCTCGCCCGCGGCTCGGACTGGACGCTGTTCTACTCGCTCTCGATCGTCGGACTGGGGGCGCTGATCGGCCTTCTCGTCGGCGCGACCGCGGGGTTCTACGGCGGTCGCACGGAGGAGGCGATCATGCGGGTCGTCGACATCTTCCTGTCGATCCCGACGATCCTGTTCGTGATCGTCGTCGTCGCCGTGCTCTCGGCGGCGTTACCGGCGTCGGCCGGCGGGAACCTCTTCGTCAAGACGCTCGCGCTGGTCGGGGGTTTCGTCGTCGTCTGGTGGCCGTTCTACGCCCGTCTCGTCCGCAGCCAGGTGCTGACCGTCCGCGAGCAGAAGTACGTCGAGGCGGCCCGGGCGAGCGGGGCGCGCGAGGGGCGGATCCTCTTCCGGCACATCATCCCGAACAGCGTCTACCCCGTCTTCATCCAGTTCTCCCTGGACGTCGGGACGATCCCGCTCCTCATCGGCGCGCTCGCCTTCCTCGACTTCGGCCCGCTGCTGTTCGTCTCGACCCCGTGGCCCGAGTGGGGCTACATCTCGGCGACGTCGGTCTCCGACCTTCAGGGGGACTTCCTCAACTCCTGCTACACGGCGGCGACCGGCTGCGTGATCCCCTGGTGGCAGTTCCTGTTCCCGGGCCTCGCGCTCTTCTTCTTCGCCATCAGCGTCAACCTGATCTCCGACGCCCTGCGCGACGCGCTCGACCCGAGGATGCGCCGGTGAGCGGCGCCGCGGTCCGGCCGACGCTCCCAGCGGACGACCTGCCTGGCGGGCGGGCCCCCGCCGTCGTCGCTCCCCCGTCGCTGCCCGACGCCGCGCGCGCGGCGGCGCCGTCGGCGGAGCGACCCCCGGTCGTCCTCGACGTCCAGGACCTGAGGACGTTCTTCTTCACCTACGAGGGGGTCGTCCGGGCGCTCGACGGCGTCTCGTTCCAGCTGCGCCACGGCGAGACGACCGGCCTCGTCGGGGAGACCGGCTGCGGCAAGAGCGTCACGGCGCTCTCGATCAGCCGCCTCGTCCCGGACCCCCCGGGACGGATCTTCGGGGGGAAGATCCTGCTCGGCTCGGTCGACCTGCTCCACGGGCTCGCGAGCGAGGCGACGTTCCAGCAGACGAAGGGGAGCCGCCGGATCCGCATCCGGCGGAGCTTCCGCAGGATCCGCGCCGCCAACGCGCGGATGGAGGCGGTCCGGGGCCGGCGGATCGCGATGATCTTCCAGGAGCCTTCCCAGGCGCTGAACCCGGTCTTCTCGATCGCCAACCAGGTCGGCGAGATCCTCTTCCTCCACCACGGGCCGGCGATCATCGACGCGATGTTCGCGGCGACCCCGCAGGCCCCGGGGGTCGGCCCCGCCCTGGAGGCGGTCGTCGCCGCCGGCCAGGGTCGGGACCGGCTCGCGCTGCGCGCGGCGGCGGACGCGCTCGGCGCGGCGGCCCACTCCTCCCGGCTCGCCACCGAGGCGTTCTACCTCGGCCAGGGGACGGCGGGCGCGAGCGTCCAGCGCCGCCAGCTCCAGGACGCCGTACGCCGCCTGCGGCTCGGCCGCGGCCACCGGCGCTACCTGGCCCACCGCAAGCGGCTCGCGGTGCTGCGGGAGCAGCTCAACCAGGTCCACCTGGCCGAGCTCGGAGGCGACCGTACGGTCGGGCCCCAGGCCCGCCGTCTCGCGCGGCGGAGGTTCCGCGAGCGACTCACGCACTGCTACTACGGGATCGTCGGGGTCGCCCGCTGGGCACGGGGCCCGCTCGACCGCGAGCTGTTCTGGCGGGTCGTCCGGAGCCTGGAGGGGGTGAGGATCGCCAACCCCTCCCAGGTCGCCCGCGGCTACCCGCACGAGCTCTCGGGGGGGATGATCCAGCGGGTGATGATCGCGATGGCGCTCTCGGGCGAGCCGGACGTCCTGCTCGCCGACGAGCCGACGACGGCGCTCGACGTCACGATCCAGGCGCAGATCCTCGAGCTGCTCGAGGACCTCCGCCGGCGCGTCGGCACGGCGATCCTCCTGATCACCCACGACCTCGCCGTCGTCGCGGAGGTCGCCGACCGCGTCTGCGTCATGTACGCCGGCCAGATCATCGAGCAGGCGGCGGTCCGCGACCTCTTCGAGCGGCCGTTGCACCCGTACACCCAGGGCCTCCTCGCCTCCGTCCCCCGGATCGACCAGCCGGAGAAGTCCCTGAAGGGGATCGGCGGCTACGTCCCGGACCTGATCGCCCCTCCGAGCGGCTGCCGCTTCCACCCCCGCTGCCCGCACGCGATGCCGGTCTGCAAGGTCAACAAGCCCCCGACGACCGACGAAGGGGCCGAGCATACCGTCGCATGCTATCTATATCATGGGCCGGTCGTGGGGAAGTAGCCGGGAGGGTGGCAGGCGATGGCGGCAGGGTCGGACGCGCCGATCGTGCTGGCGGCGCGCAACGTCCGCAAGTACTTCCCGATCCGGGGAGGGCTGTTCTCCAGCCACATCGGCGACGTCCGGGCCGTGGACGGGATCAGCTTCGACGTCCGCGAGGGCGAGACGGTCGGCCTGGTCGGCGAATCCGGCTGCGGGAAGACGACCGCCGGCCGGCTCCTGCTGAGGCTGATCGAGCCGTCGAGCGGCCACGCGTTCTACCGGCCCCCGCCGCAGGTGATGGCCCGCCTCCAGCAGCTCTACGGCGTCCTCCAGCCGTTCGCCTCCGGGGAGGACAACGGCGGCGCGAGGCCGCTGCCCGCGGAGGCCCGGCCGGTCATCGCCGAGCTGAACCATCTCGCGAACCGCTACTCGCTCTACCGGATGCCCCCGCGCGCGATGCGCAACCTGCGCGGCAAGCTCCAGATCGTCTTCCAGGACCCGTTCAGTTCGCTGAGCCCGCGGATGCTCGTCCGCGACATCATCGCCGAGCCGCTCGAGATCCACCACATCGGCACCCGCGCCGAGCGTCGCCGCCGGGTCAGCGAGCTGCTCCGGGACGTCGGGCTCAACCCGGAGCACGAGTGGCGGTTCCCCCACGAGTTCAGCGGGGGCCAGCGCCAGCGGATCGGGATCGCCCGCGCGCTCGCGATGCGGCCGGAGTTCATCGTCCTCGACGAGCCGACGAGCGCGCTGGACGTCTCCGTCCAGGCCCAGATCCTCAACATCCTGCGTCGGCTGCAGGCGGAGCAGCGGCTCGCCTACCTGTTCATCTCGCACCATCTCTCGGTCGTCCGCGCGATGAGCCAGCGGGTCGTCGTGATGTACCTCGGCAAGGTCGTCGAGGAGGCGCCGACCGAGGCGCTGTTCCAGCGGCCGCTGCACCCGTACACCCAGGCGCTCCTCTCCGCGATCCCGATCCCGGACCCGGAGCTGAAGCGGGAGCGGATCGTCCTCCAGGGCGACGTGCCGAGCCCGGCGGCGCCTCCGCCGGGATGCCGGTTCCACACCCGGTGCCCGGCGGTGATGCCGGTCTGCTCGAAGATCGAGCCGCCGCTCCTCGAGATCCGGCCGGGCCACATCGTCGCCTGCCACCTCTACCCGTCCGCCTACCGGACCGCCCCCGTGCCGGAGCCGCTCCCCGAGGCGCACGAGGCGCTCCCGGAGGCGGCCCGGGCGGACGCTCCGGCGTCGTAGGACCCGCGGACCATGTGGCCCCGGAAGTCCGCCGACACGGAAGGAGACGAGGACGACCGCGAGCTGACCCCGGAGGAGGAGGCGGCGTACCGCACCGGCCTCGAGCGGGTCCAGGAGGAGAAGCAGGCGGCGCTCCGCCACCCGGGACCGAGCTGGCGCGAGTGGTTCTTCTTCGACGCGATGAAGTGGTGGCTCGGGATCGTCTTCCTGATCGTCGACGCCTGGATCGCGACGTCGTGGATCGGGGGCGGGAACGACACCGCCGGCAACGCCCTCGGCCTCGCCGCCTCGCTCGCCGGCGCCCTCTACCTCGAGGTCCTCCTGTATCGGTACCTCTGGCGCCGGCCCGACGACCGGGACATGATCGGCCGCAGCGGCTTCCGCCCCAGCTGGAAGGC
>JASHSA010000044.1 GCA_030037035.1 Thermoplasmata archaeon | reverse complement strand
CCCGGCTCGGCCGGGCGGTCGGCGCCGCACGTCGGGCAGGAGAACGTAGCGAAGGCGCCGGTGGGAGGCGGGAGGTTCCCCCACGCCGGGGGCGGCACCGGGGGCGCCGCGGACGGCGGCATCGGTACCGTCCGCCGCTCGTGGCGCCGCGTCGCCCCGATCAGGTACGCCGCGAGCAAGGCGACCGACGCCGCCCCCGCCGCGATCTCGCCGATCTCGAGCCACGGCAGGCCGCTCGCCCGGGGGGGCGGCAGCGACGGCGTCGGGCCGGTGTAGGCGTACTCGAGGACCGTCGTGTTCTTGTCGAGCGCGAGGAACAGCGGGGCGTAGATCCCGCCCCAGCCGGTCGTCGGGTTCCAGCCCTTCGCGGCGGAGAACAGGTCGTTGTGGCCGTGGACGACGGGCAGGAACGGGTCGTTGGCGCCGCCGGGGTTGGCCCAGTAGTAGCTCGCGGTCCGGTAGAGCTCCGGGTCGAGGAAGCCGAGCCCGTCGAAGCCGGGGACGGTCGCGTTCTCGACGGCAAAGACGTCCGCGAGCATGCCGGCGAAGACCGGCGCGGCGATGCTCGTCCCGCCGAGGACGCCGAAGTACGGCGTCCCTTCGGAGTCGGCGGAGACGAACGCGATCGTCTCGTTCGCCGGGAAGGCGACGTCCGGTACGGCACGTCCGAGCTGGTCGAACCCTTCCCGCTCGGTCGTGTTCACGATCGGCCACTGTGCGGCGGAGTCGAACTGCCAGTCCGGCTCCGCGTACGTGAGGCTCGTTCCTCCCTCCGAGCCGGCGTACGTCCCGGGTCCACCCTCGGTGTCCCACCAGGTGGTGACGCTCGAGAACCCGCTCACCGTCGGGTCGTAGGTGGCGTTGAGCGGCTTGCTCGGGGAGTAGACCGCGGTCGCGGACCCGACGAGGCCGACGCTCACCCCCCCGACCGAGACGACGCCGGAGGTGTTGTACGCCGCGGTCGACGGCCAGAGCGGCCAGGCGGTCTCGTTCCGGCCGGTCTCCGCGGCCGGGGCGTCCCCCTGGTCGCCGCTCGCCGCGACGACGGTGACGCCCATCGCGGCGGCCATCGTCAGGTCGGCGTTCCAGTTGGCGTCGACGAGGTCCGGCACGCCGAAGGAGCAGGAGATCGCCGCGAGCTTCGCCGACCCGTAGTCGTACGAGAGCGCCGCCCCGAGGTCGTCGGCAAGGTACTCCGAGACCGGCGCGAGGACGGTCGGGTTGACGAGGACGGCCCCGTTGAAGTAGAAGTTGTAGAGCGACGCCCCCGGGGCGAGGCTTCCCGCCATCTCGAGGTCGAGCGAGTTCTCGGTCTCGAAGCCGAGCGAGTCGTTGACCCCGTGGAACGAGCCGGGGGGGAGCGGAGCGCTCGCCCCGGGAACGTCGACCCCGACCCCGGTGAGCGTGGGGTGGGGCCAGGCGGCGGGGAACGTCTGGTTGAAGTAGGCGTCGACGACGCTAGGGTCCCACGGCGGAAGGGCGGTAGCGGTGTCGAGATTGTATCCGCTCGCGAGGAGGGTCGCGACCGCGACGCCCGTGGGGTACGTCGCCCCGTGGACGCTGTCCGCATTGCCGGGAAGGAGTTCCGTCGCTCCGTAGGCCTGGGCATAGTCGGTCCCGATGAACCAATCCCCCCCGAACGCTCCGTCCTGAACGAACTGCGACGTCGCCGTTCCGACCGGGGCGGGTTCGCCCTGCTCGGTCTCGGTCCGTGCAATCGGCGATCCCTCGTCCAGGTCGGAAAGGCCGTCGATCCCGGTGACCGCCCCCACCAGTCCCGCCGGAAGTTTCGGAGAACCGATCGCCGTGAAGCCGGTAGCTCCTCCAGGAGGGGTCACCGCGACGAGCTGGACGTCCAGGAGCCGGTCGGCGGCCGTCGGCGTCATCACCGCCTCGACCGCCAGCCCCCCGGGAGCGACGCTCACGGACGTGGCGCCGTCGGCGTCGAGGGTCCGGGAAACGCTGGCGACACTGCTCGGGCTCGGCCCGAACTCTCGTTCGAACTCGGAGTACGTCAGGAACTGACGGTACCGCGGGCTCTGCGGGTCGATCACCGCCGCGAGGTCGGAGGCGAGTCGGCTCGCGTTGGAGAACGCGAGCGTGAAGCTCAGCAGGACCGGCGCCTCCGAGGCGAGCGGGGCGACCGCGCTGCCGACCGGCACGGGCGCGACGTCGGTCGTCAGCCCGCTCGAGGGAGCGGCCGGAGGATGCGGCGTACTCCCCTCCCAGCGCGTCGCGGCAGGGACCGCGACGAGCAGCGCCACTGCGACCGCAAGCCACGTCCGCCGGCGGAGCATCCGTTCCACCGGAGACGGCCTACTCCTAAAGAACACCGCTCGGGTCGCTCCACCAACCGTTTAGTCCGCCGACCTCTCCCCGGCGCCCAGATGCCCGAGGGGAAGCCGGCGGCCGAGGCGTGCGTCTTCTGCGACATCGCCGCCCACAAGGCCCCCGGCCACCTGATCTACGAGGACACCTCCACCGCCGCGTTCCTCGACCTCTTTCCGTTCACCCGCGGCCACCTTCTCGTGATCCCGAGGCACCACGGGGCGCGGCTGACCGACATCCCGTTCGACGACCAGATGGCGCTCGTGAGGACGCTCGACGAGGTCTGCCGCCGCGTCGAGCGTCTCGCGCCGGACTACAACGTCGCGCTCAACGCCGGCGCGAACGCCGGCCAGATCGTCTTCCACGTGCACTTCCACGTGATCCCCCGCTACGGCGAGTCGAACCCGTTCCAGGCCGGCGGCCGCGCCCGTCTCCGGGACGACGACGCACGCGAGCTCGTCCGCGAGCTCTCCCGCCCGTAGGCGTCGATGACGGCCGGGGCGCGAGCGCCGGCGGTCGCCGGGACGTTCTATCCCGCCGACGGCCGAGCGCTCGCCGCCGAGGTCGAAGCCGGATTCACCGACCGTCGTGGTCCGGGGGAGCTGCCGCCCCGGCATCGCTCGCCCGAGCGGCGGCTCGTCGCCGCGGTCGTCCCGCACGCCGGCTACCGCTACTCCGGGGCGATCGCCGCCCACGTGTACCGGCGCGTGGCGACGGAGCGACCTCCCGCCACCGTCCTCGTCCTCGGCGTCGACCATTACGGGGCGGGCGTCGGACCCGCGCTCTCGGCGCGGCCGTGGCAGACCCCGCTCGGCCCGACCCCGGTCGATGCGGACCTGGTCCGGGCGCTCCGGCGGGGGCCGGTCGGGATCGACGAACGGGCCCACGCGCGAGAGGCCTCGATCGAGGTCCAGCTGCCGTTCCTCGAGTACGTCCTCCCGAAACCGTCGTTCGTCCCGCTCCAGATCCCGTTCGGTCCGTTCCCCGAGCTTGAGAAGGTCGGTCGGCTGGTGCGGGAGGCGACCGCCGACCGGGACGTCCTGATCCTCGCCTCGAGCGACCTCTCCCACTACGTCCCGCCGGAGACCGCGCGGAGGCTCGACCGGCTCGCGATCGACGCGATCCTTGCGCGGGACGCGGCCCGCCTCTACGAGGTCGTCACGCGCGAGCAGATCTCGATGTGCGGCATCGCCCCGACGACGGTGCTCTTAAGCGCGCTCGCGGGGCTGCCGCTCGCGGCGAGCCTCCTGCGGTGGGGCCACTCGGGAGAGGTCGAGCCGATGGACAGCGTCGTCGGCTACGCGGCGATCGTCCTCGAGACGCCGTCCCCGCCGGCGGCCCCGCTTAAATAGCGGGGGCCGCGTGCGCCGCCGTCCCGGATGATCCTCTCCGACGCGAAGATCCGCGACGCGCTCGACCGTGGCGCGATCGTCATCCGGCCGTTCCGGGCCGCGTGTCTCGGAACGAACTCGTACGACGTGCACCTCGGACCCTACCTCGCCGTCTACCGAGGCTCGGCGTTGGACGCGCGACGCCCGAACCCGGTCCGCGAGTTCCGGATCCCGAAGGACGGCTACGTCCTGATCCCCGGGGAGCTCTACCTCGGGGTCACGGAGGAGTACACCGAGACCCACGGATTCGTGCCGTTCCTGGAAGGCAAGTCGAGCGTCGGTCGCCTCGGGATCGACATCCACTCCACCGCCGGCAAGGGCGACGAGGGGTTCTGCAACTACTGGACGCTCGAGATGAGCGTCAAGCTCCCGGTCCGCGTCTACGCCGGCATGCCGGTCGGCCAGCTGATCTACTTCGAGATCTCGGGGACGGTCCGGCGCAGCTACTCGGCGAAGCGCTCGGCGAAGTACCGACGCGTGAGCGCCCACCCGACCCCTTCGCGGATGTACCTCAACTTCCGGTCCCCCCGTCAGGGGCGGCGGACGCGACCTCGATGACGGCGACGGCCCGGCGCGACGCCGCCTCCCGCGTGCGCGCGCTGAGGTCCCCGATCGCCCGGACCCCCAGGCTCGAGCTCGTCCTGCCGCACCGACGGTACGCGGGCGAGGTCGTCCGCCTGCTGAACGACCGCTCGGTCGTTCGCTGGACGCTCCGCATCCCGTTCCCGTACCGGGCCGCGGACGCCACGGCGTTCTACGCGAGGTGGCGGAAGGGCTGGCGGGCCGCTACGAACCTCCCGCTGCTGATCGTGCGCCGCGCCGACGGCCGGCTGGTCGGGGGCTTCGGCCTGCATCGCGTCGACCCCGAGCACCGCAGTGCCGAGGTCGGCTACTGGATCGGCCGCCCGTTCCGCCGACAAGGCTACGGGCGGGAGGCCCTGGAGGCGGTCACGCGCCTGGCGTTCCGGCGGCTCGGCCTCTACCGGCTCGAGGCGCGGGTCTTCCCCGGCAACGCCGCCTCGAGCGCGCTGCTGCTCGCGGCGGGGTTCCGCTACGAGGGGCGGCTTCGCGCCGCGGTACGCAAGGGCGGTCGACCGCGGGACGAACTCGTCTACGGCCGGCTGCGCGACGATCCGGTCCGGTCCTCGCGACGCGCTGTCGGTCGGCGCGCGTCGGCCGGGGGACCGCCGGTCGCCCCGACGAAGTAGAACGCCGGACGCCCGGGGCGAGCGCGCTCGCGGCGCGCCAAGGGGTCGTGCGCCGCCCCCTCGTCCTCGCGGTAGACGGAGACCGACGCGAAGCCGAGCCGCCGGACGAGGTAGCCCTCGGCCGCCCGCAGCAGGTCGCCCTCCTCCTCGACGGGGGCGAGCGGGGCCTCGGAGCGCACGAGCGCACCGAATCGCTGGACGTAGCGCGGGACCTCGGCGCGGAAGGCGGCGACCTCGTCGTGGGCCGCGGCGCGCTCCATCACCGCGCGGACGCTCGGCTCCTCGCCGCGGTCGACGAGCTCGCGCATCCAGCGCTCGACGAGCGTCTTCCACGGCGCCGCCACGAAGAACAGCAGCTCCCCCGGCATGGGCTCGCCCCGCTCTTCGCGCGGCCGCAGGACCGCCCGTAGGTCCTCCTCGACGCGTTCGAGGAACGCCTCGCGTCGCTCCGCTTCCTCCGACCGGGGGAACTCCTCGGGCGCAGGGAACGGCTCGCTCGCGACCAGGCCGGCGAACAGCCCCTCCCCCAGCTGCTCGGCGAGGTGAGGGGTCACCGGCGACAGCAGCCGGATCCACGCTCGCGCGAGGCGGTCGGTGGCGGCGCCGGCGACCCCCCCTCGTGCGTAGTACCGTCGCAGGAGACCGGGAAGCTCCACGTACGTCGCCTCCGCGGCCGCCCGAAGGTCGAGCGTCGCGTACGCGGCTCGGACCCGCCGGAGGATCTCGTGCGCCCGCGAGGCGAGCCACGCGTCGAGCTCGGGGGGACCCTCGCCCTCGCCGCGCGCCGCGCGCACGAGGCGCTCGACCTCCGCGAGGCGGCTCGCCGCCGCCTCGACGAGCGCGCCGTCGAACGCGATGTCCTGCGACGACGAGGCGGCGAGCACGTAGAACAGCCGCAGGGCGTCGGGCCCCCAGCGCTCGAAGGCGACGTCGATCGGGGGGATCCGCCCTCCCTTGGCGCCGACCTCCTTCTTGGAGACCTTCTCGCCGGCCGGGCCGGTGATCCATCCGTGGACGAAGACCCCGCGGGGCCGCAGCGCCGCCGGCAGGAGCTTCGCGTGCGTGAACAGGAACACCGGGAAATGCACGCGGCGATGTTCCTTGCCGCCGAGGTTGAGGTCGAGCGGATACCAGTAGCGGAACTCGGCGCGCACCTCCTCGAGCAGCTCGCGCGCGACGCTCGGCTCGCCGGGGCCCTCGCCGAGGAACACGAAGTCGAAGAACGCGTCCGTCAGCTGGCGGACCTCCAGCCGGCCGGTGCTGACGAAACGGCGCACGACGAAGTACGCCATGTAGAACGTCGAGTCCGCGATCGGCTCGACGGTCCAGCTCGGGTCGAGCGGGAACGGCGTGCCGAGCCAGCGGCCCCGCCGTGTGCACGGTCGGTCGTCGAACCAGTCGACGATCCCGGGGAGCTCGCGGCCGTACTCGTCGGGGACGACGGAGAGGTCGGCGAAGCTCGCGACGGTCTCGGCCTTCCACGCCGGATCGGAGTAGCGCAGGAACCACTGGTCGGCGACCCGACGGATCACGACCGGGTGGCCGTTGCGGCAGACGACCGGCTTCGAGAACTCGCGCAGCGCGAAACTCGTGCCGGCCCCCTCGAGCTCGGCGGTGACCCGTTCGCGCGCGATGCGCACGCTGACCCCCTCGAGCTCCGGGACGGTCATCCGGCCCCGGACGAACTCGAGCCGGTAGAGCCGCTCGGTCGCCTCGTCCAGGCGCGCGCGGTCGCCGAGGCCGCGCGCGCCGACGGCCTCAAGCGCCCTCTCGGCAGGGGTGCCGTGGCCCCGGAGCAGCTCCGCCTCGGACGCCGACAGCCCGTCGCCGACCTCGAGCAGGACGCGCGGGGCCCCGAGGCGGGCCCGTTCCACGGGAGGGAGCTCGCGGAGCGCCGCCGCGTCGGCCGGGGCGTGCGCGGGGACGCTCATCACCACCCCCGTTCCGATCTCGGGGTGGACGACCGGGCTCGCGAGGACCGGCACGCGCTGGCCGGTGCGGGGAACGTGTAGGCTCTGGCCGAGGAGCTCGGCGGCCCGGATCCGGTGGCCGACCCGCCCGCCGTGCTGTTCGACGAGCCGCTCGGCGGCGGGGGGGGAGACGAGGAAGACAAGCTCGCGATGATGCCAGGCGGCGAGCTCGGCCTCGGGCGCGACCCAGAGGTTCGTGACGCCGTAGACGGTCTCCGGTCGCAGCGTGGCGGCGAGCAGGATCCGTCCGTCGTCGAGCAGGAACGGGACGGTCGTGTACGCGACGACCTCGGCGTCCCCGCCCTGCGAGAGGTCGGTCTCCGCCGCGTCGACCGCCACCGGTCCGCAGACCGGACAGACCGAGGCGTAGTGCGTCCCCTGACCGACCGCGCCCCGGGCAGCGAGCGCGTCGAGCTGCCACCGGACGAACGCCCGGTAGTCGTCGTCGATCGTCGTCAGGACGCTCGCGCGGTCGACGAGCACGCCGAAGCGCTCGACGACGCCCAGGTAGTTGCGTGCGAAGTACCGCGCCACCGCCTCCGGCTCCTCGAGGGAGCGGCGTTCCTCCTCGGAGACCCCCGCCTCCTCGAGCTGCCGGAGGACGGTCGGGTCGCGGTCCCGGACCTTCTGGGCCCAGGCGACCGCCGGTAGGCCCGACGCGTGCAGCCCGATCGGCAGGAAGACCTGCTCGCCGAGCATGCGGTGGTAGCGGCCAAGCGCGTCGAGGTACGCGTAGCCCCGCAAGTGGCCGGCGTGCAGGAAGCCGCTCGGACCGGGATAGGCGTTGACGGCGAAGAACTTCCGGCGGCCGTCGCGACGCGCCGCGGAGGGTAGCCCCGCGGCCCTCCAGGCGTCCTGCCATCGCGCGGCGTCCAGCGGCTCCATGACGGCGGCGGAACGACCCGGGGTGCGTATTTGAGGTGACGCGCGCACGCCGCCGCGGGCGCGAGGACTTTAGGGTCGGCGGAGGCTCACGGCCTCGATGCGCGTGATCGAGGTCTTCCACTCGATCCAGGGCGAGGGGCTGCTCACGGGCGTGCGGACGTCGTTCGTCCGCACCGCCCGCTGCAACCTCCGCTGCGCCTGGTGCGACACGCCGTACTCCTTCGGGCCGGGCC
>JASHSA010000043.1 GCA_030037035.1 Thermoplasmata archaeon | reverse complement strand
GTCGCCGCTGCCGATGCTCGACCTGCGGGAGCTCCGCCGCCGTCTCCTCGGCTTCGCGATGATCGCGGGGTTCCTCCAGGCGCTCGGCAACCTCTCGGTGGTCTTCCTGCTGACGCTGTACCTCCAGGGGATCCGCGGCCTCACCCCGCTCGACTCGTCGCTCCTGCTCGTGCCGGGGTACCTGGTCGGCGCGTTCGCGGGGCCGATCACCGGCCGCTATGTCGACCGCATCGGCTCTCGAGGGCTCGCGACCGTGGGGCTGATCGTGATGATGGGCGCCGTCCTCGCCTACAGCGAGCTCCGCACGACGACCTGGCTCGGCTGGGTGCCGCTCGTCTCGGCGGTCAGCGGGGTCGGCACCGGGATGTTCTTCCCGGCGAACAACACGGCGATCATGGCCCAAGCCTCGCCAAAGACGTTCGGCGCGATCAGCGGGCTAAGGGCGACCCTCACGAACATGGGGGCGCTGCTCAGCTTCGTCGTCGCCCTGTCGATCGCCTCGGCGAGCGTCTCGCCGATCGTCGCCGACGAGGTCTTCCTCGGGACGAACACTCTCGGCGGCGCCGCGGGGTCGGCGTTCCTCGGGGGGATCCGCGCGGCGCTGCTCGGCGCCGCGGCGATCCTCGCGCTCGGCGCGCTCCTGTCGTACTCACGCGGCCGGGACGCCCCGCGGCCGTCGGCGTGGGGCTCGGCGCCGCCGGCCGAGCGCGTCGCGCAGGATCCGCCCGTGGTCGAAGGCGAGCCTCCGCGCGTCGCGCAGCGGTAGCCAGGCGGCGAGGGCCGCGTCGTCCCCGGCGGACGGCTTCGCGACGCGTCCCCGCATCAGGAACGCGACCGTCGCCGTCGGCTGGCGCGGGTCGCGCTCCGGGCCAGAATAGACCCCGACGAGCCGGACCGGCCGGGCGCGCAGGCCGGTCTCCTCGAGCAGCTCTCGCGCGACCGCCTGCTCGACGGTCTCCTGCGGCGCGACGAAACCCCCGGGGAACGCCCACCGCCCCCGGAACGGTGGCCGACCCCTGCGGACGAGGAGGACACGCCCCCGGTCGAGCCAGACCGCGTCGACCGTCAGCGCCGGGCCGCGGGGGTAGCGGGGCACGGGCAGGAGGAACGGCCCCGGGTTATACGAGGACAGGCCCCGCGCGCTCCCGCCGCTCGAACTGCGGGTCTTATACGGGAGAACCGCGCGACGGTTCGGCCGGAGGACCTGCATGGCTGCCGACTCCCCGCTCGTTGCCCGCACCGTACGGACCGGAGGGACGCTGCTCGCGCTCGCCGCGGCGCAGTTCGTCGCCGTCCTCCTCTGGGTCCAGGACCGCACCGCCGGATTCAACCCGTGGTCGACCGGTCTCGCGACCCTCGGCCACGTCGGGACGACCTGGGCGATCGTCCTCGACGCGTCGCTCGTCGCCCTCGGGCTCCTGACCGCGGTCGGCCTCCTGTTCGCCTGGAGCGCGTTCGACCCGAGACCGAGCCGCGGCCTCGGACTGCTCGTCCTGCTCGTCGGCGCGGCCGCCGCCTCGCTCTCGGGGGCGTTCCTGCTCCTCGCGTCGCGCCTGCCGGCGTCCGCCGTCCCCGGGGCGTTCGCCGCCACGGTCGTCGCCGCGGGCTTCGGGCTCGTGATCATCTCCTCCGCGATGCACCAGCACGGCCGCTGGCGCGTCTCGGCGACGTACACGCTCGTCACCGGTCTCGTGCTGCTCGGCGGCGGGGCGCTCGACTACGCGCACCTGCGCTTCGGCCTGGGCGCCGGAGGGCTCGAGCGGGTCGTCCTGGGCGCCGCGCTCCTCTGGGCGCTGGTCGAGGGAGCGCACCTTGCCCTACTGCACCGCTTCGCCCCGGGCCTGGTCGTCAAGGTCACCGCGGCCTGAGGGCCCACGTCCGCGAGCGCGCCGCGCCGGCCCCGGTTCGTCGCCCCGGCCGGCGGGGGCGAGTCGTCCCGGCCACCAAGGGTTAAACGGCTCGAGGCGCTCTTCGCGCGGCCGATGCGAATGCTGCGCAGCAAGGCGCCGCTCCGGATCAGCTTCGCGGGCGGCGGGACCGACGTCTCGCCGTATCCGGAGCAGAAGGGCGGGGCGGTCCTCAACTGCACGATCGACAAGTTCGCCTACGCGACCCTCGAGTCGATCCCGGACGGCGCCGGCCGCGTCGAGCTCGAGTCGCTCGACTACGACGTGAAGGTGATCTACGAGAAGCCGAGCGACTTCCTCGAGCCGACCGGCGAGCTCGACCTCGTCAAGGCCGCGCTCCGGGTGCTGCGCCGCCCGGAGAACGGCGAGGCGACGCACGACTCGCTCAAGCTGTTCCTGCACTCGGACGCTCCTCCCGGCACGGGGCTCGGCAGCTCGTCGACGATGGTCGTCGCGCTCGTCGGGGCGTTCCACCAGTACCTCCGGCGCCCGTGGACCGCCTACGACATCGCCGAGCTCGCCTACGAGATCGAGCGCCGCGAGTTCGGGATGAAAGGCGGCAAGCAGGACATGTACGCCGCCGCGTTCGGCGGGTTCAACTTCATCGAGTTCGGCGGAAGCCGTACGGTCGTGAACCCGCTGAAGATCCGCGCGGAAGTGCTGAACGAGCTCGCCTACCGGCTCCTGCTCTGCTACACGGGGACGAGCCACTACTCCAACGACATCATCGAGCGCCAGCAGCAGAACTACGCCGAAGGTCGGGGCGACACCGTCAGCGCGCTGGACGCGACCAAGCAGCTCGCCTTCGACATGAAGAACGAGCTGCTGCGCGGGAACCTCGACGAGATGGGTCGGCTCCTGGACGCCGGCTGGCAGATGAAGAAGAAGTTCACCGAGGGGATCACGAACCCGAAGATCGACGCGTTCTACCAGCGCGCGCGCGACGCCGGCGCGCTCGGCGGCAAGCTCGTCGGCGCCGGCGGCGGGGGCTACCTCCTGCTGTTCTGCGACGCCGAGCGTCGCGCCCGCGTCGCGAAGACGGTCCAGGACGCCGGCGGGCGGGTCGAGGACTTCGCCCTGGAGCCCGAGGGGCTGCAGACCTGGTCGGTCCGCTCGGCCGCTTAGGGCGGGGCGCATGGCCGTCGCCGCTCCGGCCGCGGGCGCGGACGCCGCGCCGCCGACCGTCTCCGTCGTCCTCGCCGTGCTGAACGAGCGGCGCAGCCTTCCCGAGCTGTTCGAGCGGCTCCGGGCCGTGGGGCTTCCCCCGTGGGAGGCGATCGTCGTCGACGACGGGAGCTCGGACGGCTCTCGCGAGTACGTCGCCGAGCTCGCCCGCCGCGACCGGCGCGTCCGGCTCCTCCTCCACGAGGGGCGCCAGACGACCCTGACCGCGCAGTGCATGGCGATCGAGACGGCGCGGGGGCGCTATGTCGCCGTGATGGACGCCGACCTCCAGCACCCTCCGGAACTGTTGCCGGCGCTCGTCGGCGAGCTCGAGCGCGGCGCCGCCGTCGCGCTGGCGAGCCGCTACGCGCCCGGAGGGAGCCCCGGCGCCCGGCCCCCGCTGCGCGCGGTGCTCTCCCGCGGCGCCGAGGCGATCGCGAGGATGCTGCTCCCCGCGACGCGGGGCGTCGGCGACCCGGTCTCGGGCTACTTCGCGCTGCGCCGGGACGTCTTCGTCGCCCCGGTGAAGGGGACGCGCGGCTACAAGCTGCTGCTCTTTGTCCTCGTGATGGCCCGGGGCCGGCGGGTCCGGGAGGTCCCGTTCCGCTTCGAGGCGCGCAGCTCGGGGACGAGCAAGGTGACGAGCGGCGTCGGCTTCGTGCGCCTGTTCCTCACGGAGCTGCTCCTCGCGCGCCGGTTCGCGCGTCAGCTCGCCCGCGCTCCGGGCCCGCAGCTCCCCGGCGGGTAGGCGGGCGCCTCCCGGGCCTCTCCGACCCCTTATCTTGGGCCGGGGCTCGCGCCGGTCGGCCTCGCCGCCCGGGTCGACGGCGACCTCGGCGGAGCCGCGGAGCCGGATGAAGATCCTCGTCACGGGCGCCTCCGGGTTCATCGGGCGCTACCTGGCGAGCTTCGCGGCCGGGCAGGGTCACGAGGTCGTCGGGACGTACCTGAGCGAGCCCGAGCTCCACTCCCGCATCCCCACCGATTCGCGCGTACGGTGGCGCAGGCTCGACCTCCAGGACGCGGAGGCGGTCGTCGCGACGGTCCGCGCGGAGCGGCCGGAGGCGGTGTTCCACCTCGGGGCGCAGGCGTACGCGAAGCGGGCGTGGGCCGACCCCGTCGACACGTTCCGCACGAACGTCCTCGGGACGATCTCCCTCTACGAGGCGCTGCGGCGCGACCCGCCGGCCCGCGGCGTCCTGCTCGCCGCCTCCGCCGCCGCCTACGGGATCCCGGCGAGGCTGCCGGTCGGCGAGGACGCTCCGCTCTGGGCGACGAACCCGTACGGGGTTTCGAAGACCTGCCAGGAGGCGATCTCCTTCCAGTACGCGAAGAACTTCGGCCTGAGGATCGTCCGCGCGCGGCTGTTCGGGACGACCGGTCCGGGAAAGGCCGGCGACGCCCTCAACGACTTCGCGCGCCAGGTCGCCCGGCTCGAGCGCGCCGGCGCCCCGGCGACGCTTTCGGTCGGCAACCTCGAGACGCGCCGGGACATCCAGGACGTCCGCGACGCGGTCCCTGCGCTCTGGACGGTCTTCGAGTCCGGCACGCCGGAGCAGCCGGTGAACGTCGGCGCCGGGGTGAGCTACTCGATCCGCGCGATCGTCGATCGCCTGGTCGCCCTGGCCCGCGTCCCGCTGACGGTGAAGGTCGAGCCGTCGCTGCTGCGGCCGACCGACGAGCTCGACAACGTCGCCGACGTCGGCCGCCTGCGGGCGCTCGGCCATCGTGCCAAGGTCCCGTTCGAGACGACGATCGCCGACGCGCTCGAGTTCTGGCGGGGAGAGGAACCGACGCAGACGTAGGCGAGCCGCCGGCGCGAGTCGAGGTCCGGCCGGCCGGACCCCTCCTCAACGGGTGTCTGCAGGCTCAGGCCTCAGACCGGCGTCGACGAGGGATGCCGGGTCGGCCGTCGCGTGGACTTAGACGGCCCCGCTCGCTCCCGCGGGGGAACTCCTGCTGTCGGCGGCCTGACCTACCGCGTCTTCCGGGCCGAGGGTCTTCGCGGTGGAGGCGCTCCGGCGAACGACCGAAGGGTCGGTCGGGGACGACGCGACGGCTACCCGATCCAGTTCCAGAAGTCGTCCCGCCAGAAGTCGACCGATTCGCGCACGTGCCGGAGGGGGACCGGCTTCAGGCCGTTCTTCCTCGCGTCGGAGAACCGTTCCCTCAGCTGTTCGACGTCCTCGTCCGAGAGGCTGTGCAGGATGCGTCCGAGCTCGTGGACGAGCCCGAGGTCGAGGACGCGGTCCGGGTGGCGCACGACCAGCCGGTAGTGGTGGCGGCCCCCGACGTCGACCCTCAGGACCTGCCAGTCGAGGCGCTCGCCGCGCTCACGGGCGAGCGAGAACACCGCGAGGTTGCCGAGCGCCTCGGCGACGAACGCCTCGTTCGGGAGCCCCTCCCGGAGCCCGATGTTGACCTCGATGCCGCGGTGCACGTCGCCCGTAGGGCGGAAAGACGGATACGGTGTGCGCGCGGCCGACTCGCCGCGGAGGCCCCACGACGCCCGGGCGAACGGACCTCGGCTCTCCCCCCGAGCGAGGCCGGGGCAAGCGCTTTTGCACCGTCCGCGGCTCCGCCGTCCGTGGTCTCCTATCGTCTGCGGTACGGTCTCGAGTTCGTCGGCAGGATCTGGTGGCTCCTCGCCGCGTTCGGCGGGGTCTACGTCGTCGCGGCGGTCGGGTTCTTCGTCCTCGACGGGGCACGCTACTCGCTGTTCAACTCGTTCTACTGGGCGATGGTCACGCTCGGCACGGTCGGCTACGGCGACATCGTCCCGACGACGTTCGGCGCGAAGCTGCTGACGATGGGCGTCATCGCGACGCAGGTCTTCCTGCTCGGCTACCTCCTCAGCGTCGTCGCGACCGAGGGCGCCTCCGAGTCGCAGCGCCGCGCGCTCGGCATGCTCGGCACCGACCTTCGCGGGCACATCGTCGTCCTCGGCTACGGGCCGGTCGCCCGCGCGGCCGTGCGCGAGCTTCTCGTCCAGGACCAGACGGTCGCGGTCGTCACCGAGACCGCGGAGGAGGTCGCGAGCGTGCGCGCGCTCGGCTCCCCGGACCGGCTCTACGCGACGTACGGCGACCCGGCCGAGGTCGAGATCCTCCACCGGGCGAACGTCGCCGCCGCCCACAGCGTCATCGTCGCGACCGCGGACGACGCCCAGAACATGATCGCCGCCCTGAACCTCCGCTCGGTCGCCCCGACGGTCCGCATCGTCGTCTCGGTCGGCCGGCCCGAACTGCGCGAGACGCTCCGCGCCGCGGGGGTGACGTACGTCGCGAGCCCGTCCGACAGCGGCGGACGGCTCTGCGCCTCGGCGGCGTTCGAGCCGGAGGTCGCGCACGCGCTCGAGGACCTGATGGCCGCGGACGTCCGCTCCGACATCCAGGAATACGTCCTCCGGGAGGACTCGCCGATCGCCGGCAGGACGTTCGGCGAGGCGGAGCCGATCGTACGCCGGTCGACCGGCTGCATCCTCATCGGCCTCGCCCACCCGGGGGCCGACGGCGAGTTCGAGACGGTCGTCGGCCCGCCTCCGGAGGCGCGCGTCGCCTCCGGGGACGCCGTGATCATCGTCGGCTCGATCGCGAACTCCCGGCAGTTCGCCAAATGGTTCGGGGCGCCGCAGGGCCGCTGACGCGCGTCGGGGGAGCCGGACCGCGCGCCGAGGGGCCGGTCGCGGGGCGGCCGCCGGCGCAAGGTATATCTGCTATCTTCCGGGCCCGCCCCGCCGTGCCCTAAGGTATATCTGCGGTAGGGAACTCGGCGGACGATGGCCGCCTCGCGGATGTTCTGGGCGCTCGCCCTCGGCTCGCTTCTGGTCGTCGCCGCCGTCGCGGTCCCCGCGGCGGGGCTGCTCGGCATGGGACACCCCCACAACGGCTCCCCCTCCGCCGGTCAGGCGAACCGGCCCCCACCGGGCTGGGGCCCCCCCGGACCGAGCTACGCGGTGACGTTCGAGGAGAGCGGTCTCCCGAGCGGAGCGGTCTGGTCGGTCACGATCGTCCCCGTCGGGAACCACACTCCGCCGGCGCCCGGCCCCTTGGCGGCGGCCGCGCCCGCCTGGCAGGGCGGACCTACGAATCGTTCGTCGAACGCTTCCCTAGGGTTCGACCTCCGCAACGGCACCTACCACTACACGATCCCGGACGTCCTCGCCGGCGACGGGTTGTTCTCCGCGACGCCGGCGAGCGGGAACCTGACGGTCAACGGTTCCGGGACCTCGGTCGCGGTCGCCTTCGCGCACGCCGCGCTCTACGAGCTCTCGTTCACCGAGACCGGCCTGCCGAGCGGAGCGTTCTGGTCGGTCGAGCTGAACGGCAGCGGGGTCGGGGTCGGCCCGGGGGCGCCGTGGTTCGGCGGCTACGTGCCGTTCTGCCAGAACGGATCCGGCAACGGCTCCACCTCGGACGTCGTCAGCTTCGAGGTCCCTAACGGGACCTACGGCTTCTCGGTCGCCAACGTCACCGCCTCGGGCGCGCTCTACGCCGCCTCCCCGGCGAACGGGAGCGTCACGGTGGACGGCGCGAACGCCAGCGTCGCGGTCACCTTCACGGCGATCCCGTTGTACGACCTGAGCTTCACCGAGAGCGGCCTGCCGAGCGGGACGTTCTGGTCGGTGGCGGTCAGCAACGCGAGCTCCGGCTGGTTCTGGAACGGGTCGACGAACGCCACCGTGGCGTTCGTCGTCCCGGCCGGGGTCTACAACTTCACCATCGACAACGTCACGAACTGCACGGGCGTCCTCTACGTCCCGAACCCCGCGAACGGCACGGTCTCGGTCGACGACGCCAACGCGTCGGTCGCCGTCGCATTCGCCCCCGAGGCGGTCTACACGCTCTCGTTCACCGAGAGCGGCCTTCCCGCCGGAGCGAACTGGTCGGTCGCGCTCTTCGGCGTCGTCGGCCCCTGGGGCTGGAACGGCGGCGCCGTCGCGCCGCTCTGGGGCGGGTTCGGGGAGTACAACAGCTCCTCCAACGCCACGCTGAACTTCACGGTCCCGAACGGAACGTACGCCTTCTACGTCGGCAACGTGAGCGTCGGCAGCGCGCTCTTCGTCCCGTCGCCGACGAGCGGGAACGTGAGCGTCAACGGCAGTGCGCTGGTCGTGCCGGTCGACTTCGCGCGCGTCTCGCTCTACCCGGTCTCGTTCGTCGAGACCGGCCTCCCGAACGGGACGTTCTGGAGCGTCGGCGTCAACGGCAGCGCTCTCGGCGGGGCCTGGAACGGCTCGGCCGGCACGGCCGTGAACTTCACGCTCCCCAACGGCACGTACAACTTCACCGTCGGCAACGCCTCGACGTGCATGGGCGGGCTCTTCACGCCGGACCCGTCGAACGGGACCGTGACGGTCGCCGGCGCGACCGCGGTCGTCGACATCACGTTCCACGCGGTCGCGCTCGTCAACGTCACGATCGTGGAGAGCGGGCTGCCGAACGGGACCGCATGGTTCGCGATCCTCGCCGGCGGGGGCTTCAGCGTCTCGTTCGGCGTGTCGAACGGCACGAACCTGACGTTCTCCGTGCCGAACGGGACCTACGCCCTGCACATCCCGGACGTCTGGGCCGGAGGGACGCTCTACGCGGCGAGCCCGTCCTGCGAGTTCGTGACCGTCTCCGGCTCGGCGGTGACGGTCTCGGTGAGCTTCGCCCCGACCTGAGCGGACGCGGAGGCGGCCCTACGGTCGCTCCGCCTCGACGGCGACGGCGAAGTCCTCGCCCTGCCAGCGGTCGTCCTTCGGCCAGTAGAACGTGAACCGGATCGCCTCGCGCTGCTCCTCGGGGACGTCCAGGTCGACGTAGTCGATCCCGAGCGGGATCGGCGCCGAGGCGCTCTCCTCCACGGTCGCCCAGCGGTCGCGGCTCCAGCGGAGCCGGAACGGCTCGGCGGCGAGGACCCGCAGGGTCCGTCCGGGGGCGACCGACGGGGTCCGGTGGCCGAGCTTCCAGACCTCGACGCGCCGTCGGTGGCGCTCCGGACCGGCATACCGACGGGCGACCTCCGGGAGCGTGCCGTACGGCGTTCCGTCGGAGATCGACCGCACGAGCGCGAGGTACTCGGCGTGCGCCCACGCGAGCGGCATCGCCGAGCCGGTCGGCCGGCCCAGTTCGAGGTGCAGCGCCGGGCGGTCCGCCTCGTCCCAGACCTGCTCCGGCAGGAGGCCGGCCGCGGAGGCGAACCGCTCCATCGCGCGCGCGTACTCGCCGGCGTCGCGTCCCGCGGCGAGCTCGTAGTGCCCGCGCTCGCCGGTGAGCAGGGGCCACGCCCGCCCCTGGCCCCACCCCTCGAACGGGCTCCCGTCGGCGCGCTCGCCGTAGCCGTCGTAGTTGTAGCGCCGCCAGACCGGCCCGAACGGGGTCGCGACGCGCAGGAGGCGGTCGATGACCTTGACCGACGCGACGATCCCCGGGTCGTCCGGGGCGCGGACGCCGTGGCGGACGAGCTCGAGGAACCCTCCGTCGACGACCTCGTCGAACGGGAAGCGGTCCGGCGCGCCGGGGGGCCGGTTCGGCAGGACGACCTCCCCGGCTCCGCTGGGCGGGGCGGGATCCCCGGCGGCCGCCGGCCGGACGCGGACGTAGTGCCGCGGGATCCCGGGAACGAGCGTGCCATGGGTCGTCATCGTCCACTCGTCGGTGTGGCCCTCGACGAAGTCGGCGTACGACTCGAGGAACTCGGCGACCTCCACGTCGCCGTGCGCGCGGGCGAACTCGCTCGCGGCGAACAGGGCGGCGATCTGGACGGCGAGGGTCGACGGCGAGTAGCCGGCGACCTCCTCCCAGCGGTCCTGCGGGCTCGACGGGCCGTTCAGGACGAGGAACGCCGCGGCGGCGAGGACCATCGGATACGGGTCGAACTCCTCGAGCGCCTTCTCGCGGTACAGGTGCCAGGCGAGGATGATCGGGTGGGAGACCTCGTCGAGCTGGAGGCCCGTCCAGTACGGGTC
>JASHSA010000042.1 GCA_030037035.1 Thermoplasmata archaeon | reverse complement strand
CCTCGCCGCTGGACGCTCGACGCGATCGCGGTGAAGCCGACGACCGTGATCGCGATCGACGTCAATGCGCTCTCGGCAAGGTTCGACGCAGCGCCCGCGGAGGGCTACGAGTTCCTCCGACGGCTCGTGCCGGTCCTCGCGAGCCGGATCCAGGCGATGGAGATGCAACTGTTCGAGGCGCACGATGTCCTCTAGCGCGCGGGCCGTCGCCGACGCCGGGGCGCCCCTCGCGAGCCCGTACGCTCCGAGCCCGTACGTCGTCACGTCGAGGACCGAGGAGACGAGCGAAATCGCGACGCTCGTCCTCGCGCCGGCCCGGGGGGTCGCGACGCCCCCGTTCGCGCCCGGCCAGTTCAACATGCTCTACGCCTTCGGGGTCGGCGAGGCGGCGATCTCGATCTCCGGCGCCCCGAGCCCGGAGGGCGAGCTCGTCCACACCGTCCAGGCGCTCGGTCCGACGAGCCGGGCGCTGTACGCCGCGCGGCCCGGCACGACGATCGGCGTGCGAGGCCCCTACGGCTCCGGCTGGCCTCTCGAGCAGGCCGTCGGCAAGGACGTCGTTCTCGCCGCCGGCGGCCTCGGGCTGCCGCCGCTCCGTCCGCTCCTCTATCGGCTCCTCGCCGAGCGCGAGCGGTTCGGGCGGATCGAGGTCGTCTACGGCGCCCGGAGCCCGAAGCACCTCGTCTTCTACGACGAGCTGCAGCGCTGGCGCCACCGCAGCGACCTGAGGTTCCAGGTCACGGTCGACGCCGCCGGGCGGGACTGGTACGGCGACGTCGGGGTCGTGACGACGCGGCTGCCGGACGCCCGCTTCGAGGCCGAGCGGACCGTCGCGTTCGTCTGCGGCCCGGAGGTGATGATGCGGTTCACCGTCCAGGCGCTCCTCGCGCGGGGGGTCGCCCCGGAGGCGATCTACCTCTCGATGGAGCGGAACATGAAGTGCGCCGTCGGGCTCTGCGGCCACTGCCAGTTCGGTCCGGAGTTCGTCTGTCGGGACGGCCCGGTGTTCTCCTACCGCCGCCTCGGGCCGTACTTCGGCGTCCGGGAGGTGTGACGATGGCCCGCACGCCCCCGCCCCGCGTCGCGGTCTTCAAGTTCGCGTCGTGCGACGGCTGCCAGCTCTCGCTCCTCGACTGCGAGGACGAGCTGCTCGCCGTCGCCGGCGCGGTCGAGATCGCCAACTTCCGCGAGGCGTCCAGCGCCGTCGCCGACGGCCCCTACGACCTCGCGATCGTCGAGGGCTCGCTCACGACCGAGCACGACATCGCGCTCGCGAAGGAGGTGCGGGCGGAATCGAAGTTCCTGGTCGCGATCGGCGCCTGCGCGACGGCGGGAGGGATCCAGGCGCTCCGGAACTTCGGCGACGTCGCCGAGTTCGCGCGCGCCGTCTACGCCCGGCCCGAGTACATCGCGACCCTCGCGAGCTCGACGCCGATCTCCGCGCACGTGCCGGTCGACTTCGAGCTGCGCGGGTGCCCGATCAACAAGCACCAGCTCCTCGAGGTCGTCTCGGCGTTCCTCGCCGACCGCGCGCCGAACGTCCCGAGCGAGAGCGTCTGCGTCGAGTGCAAGCGCCGCGGCACGGTCTGCGTCGTCGTCGCGCGGGGAACCCCGTGCCTCGGCCCGGTGACGCACACCGGCTGCGGGGCGATCTGCCCGTCGTACGCGCGCGGCTGCTACGGCTGCTTTGGCCCGCAGGACACGCCGAACACGCCGTCGCTCGTGCGCCGGCTCGAGCAGCTCGGCATGGCCCCGACGGAGGTCGTGCGCGTCTTCCGCACGTTCAACGCGGGCGCGCCGGCGTTCCGCGCGGCGAGCGAGGCGGAAGAGCGGGCGGAGGCGGCGTCGCGATGACGGAGCGGACGATCGCCGTCGACTACCTCGCGCGCGTGGAAGGCGAGGGGGCCCTCAAGGTCCGCCTGGACGGCCGGACCGTCACCGACGTCGAGCTGAGGATCTTCGAACCGCCCCGGTTCTTCGAGGCGTTCCTGCGGGGGCGCGCCTACGCCGAGGCGCCGGACATCACGGCGAGGATCTGCGGGATCTGCCCGGTCGCCTACCAGATGAGCTCCTGCCACGCGATCGAGCGGGCGCTCGGGATCCGCGTCGGCGGGGCGCTCCGCGACCTGCGCAGGGTCCTTTACTGCGGCGAGTGGATCGAGAGCCACGCGCTGCACGTCTACCTGCTGCACGCCCCGGACTTCCTCGGCTACCCGGACGCGATCCGGCTCGCGAAGGACCACCCCGAGATTGTCCGGCAGGGGCTCGCCCTCAAGAAGGCCGGCAACGAGGTCCTGAACGTCCTCGGGGGTCGGGAGATCCATCCGATCAACGTCCGCGTCGGCGGGTTCTACCGGCTCCCGACCGACGAGGAGCTCGAGCGACTTCGGTCGACGCTCCGCACGGCGGTCGACCTTGCCGAGGCGACCGTCCGACTCGCCGCCGGACTCCCGTTCCCGGACGTCCAAGAGCCGTACGAGTTCGTCGCGCTGCGCCACCCGGAGGAGTACCCGATGAACGAGGGGAGGCTCGTCTCGAGCGCCGGGCTCGAGATCGACCCCGCCGACTTCGAACGGGAGTTCGAGGAGCGGCAGGTGCCGCACTCGCACGCCCTCCAGTGCGTTCGACGCGGCGGCGGGTCCTACCACGTCGGCCCGCTCGCCCGCTACAACCTCAACGCCGACCGGCTGACGCCGAGAGCGGCGGCGGCGGCGCGCGGCGCCGGCCTCGGACGGGAGGAACGCAACCCGTACCGTTCGATCGTCGTCCGCGCGGTCGAGATCGTCCTGGCGTGCGAGGAGGCGCTGAGGCTGCTCGAGCGCTATCGGGCCCCGGAGGCGGCGTGGGTCCCCGCCCCGGACGGCTTCCGGGGAGGCGGCGGCGCGGCGATCACGGAGGCGCCGCGCGGGATCCTCTTCCACCGCTACCGTCTCGCGCCGGACGGCCGCATCGAGGAGGCGAGGATCGTCCCCCCGACGTCGCAGAACCAGAAACGCATCGAGGACGACCTGCGCCACCTGGTCGAACGCTCGGTCGACCTCGACGACGCTCGCCTCACCGACGCCTGCGAGAAGGCCGTGCGCAACTACGACCCGTGCATCTCCTGCGCGACCCACTTCCTTCGGCTCGACATCGAGCGGCGGTGAGCGCGATGGTTCGGACGACCGCCGCCGGCACGTCGGCGGGCCCGGTCGTCCTCGGGGTCGGCGAGCCGTTCCGCGGCGACGACGGCGCCGGACCCGAGGTCGTCCGCCGGCTCCGCGGGCGCGTTCCTTCGACCGTCCGCCTGATCGAGCGGGTCGCCACGCCCACGGACCTGATCGACCGGTGGGACGGGGCCCCGCTCGCCGTCCTCGTCGACGCCGGCCGAAGCGGCGCCCCCGCCGGCTCGGTCCGGCGGCTCGACCTCGCCGAGCTCGCCGCGGCGCCGAGCGGAGGCTCGACCTCCTCGCACGGCCTCTCGGTGCGGGACGCGGTCGAGCTCGGCCGCTGCCTCGGGCGGCTCCCGGAGCGGTTCGCGCTCTTCCTGATCGAGGTCGCGCGGACCGGCACAGGGCAGGGGCTGAGCCCGCAGGTCGAGGAGGGCGTCGAAGAGGCGGCCCGCCGCATCGCGCGGGAGCTCGAGAGCGCCCTCGCCCCGCGCTCCCCGGGAGTCTGACGATGCACGAGGAGGCTCTTCTCCGCCGGCTGCGCGCGAAGGTCGACCAGCTCTCGGCCGAGCACGCGGGGGCGGCGATCGTACGGGCGCGCGTCGCCTTCGGGGTCCTCTCCCACCTGGACGAGCCGCGCCTCCGGGCGACCTGGTCGAGGGCGATGGCCGGCTCCGCGGCCGAAGGCTGCGCCCTCGACGTGGAGGCGATCGTCGGTCTCGACGACCCCGGCGCGGACGCCGTCGTGCTGAGGAGCGTGACGTTCGGCGACCGGCCGGCGGCCGCCGGCGCGTCCCCTTCCGCTCCGTCCGCCTCGCCGTCGGAGGGCTAGCGCGGACATGTGTCTCGCGATCCCCGGCCAGATCGTCGCCGTCCGCGCCGACGCCGGCACCCCGGTCGCCGAGGTCGAGTACGG
>JASHSA010000041.1 GCA_030037035.1 Thermoplasmata archaeon | reverse complement strand
GGAGACCCGGGCCGGCCACGCGATGCCGATCGCCGCGCCGATGCCGAGCGGGAGCGCGTTCACGACGCTCACGGCGGCGTGCGAGGTCGCGGCGATCGTCACGCGGCCTCCGCGGCGAGCGCCGCGACCGACGCCTCGGGAGGGGGATGCCCCCACCAGATCTCGTAGGTCGCCGCGGCTTGGTAGACAAGGAGGCGTCGCCCGTCCTCGTACGTCGCCGACGCGGCACGGGCGCTCGCGCGGAGCTCCGAGGTCGTCGGCGCATAGACCCAATCCAGGACGTGGCCCCCCCCCGCGAGGAGCGGGGCGAGCGGCACGTCCAGACGCGAGGTCGGCTCCCGGCCGACGTCGGTCGCGTGGACGACCAGTCGGTGCGGACGCGCCCCGGCGGCGCTCCCGTCCCGTGCGTCGAACTCCGTCGCGAGGAGCCTCGCCTCGGTGGCCCGGCGCGCGTACACGGTGGCGCTCGCCCGAAGCGTGCGCGCCGCCGCGAGCGTCGCCCGCGCCGCACCTCCGGCACCGACCACGGCGAGCTCCTCGCCGTCCCAGCGGCCGGCGTCCCGCAGCTCGCCGAGACGGCGGAGCATCGCGAGCAGGTCGGTGTTCTCGGCGAGCACCTCGTCGCCCCGGAACGTGAGACAGTTGGCGGCGCCGCACGCCTGCGCCGCGCGGCCGAGCTCGTCGGCCGACTCCTGGGCGACGGCCTTGAACGGGTGGGTGACGTTGACGCCGCGGAACCCGCCGGCCGCGAGCGGAGCGAGCGCGTCCACGAACTCGCGGTCGTCGGCGATCTCGAGCGGGAGGTAGAGCCCCCGCTCGCCGTCCTCCGCGATCCAGCGCTCGTGGACGGCGGGGCTCGCCGAGTGCGCGACCGGTCGGCCCAGGAGCGCGAACAGCGGAGGCGGTTCCTCGGCGTGGAGGAACCGGCGCAGCCGGTCGACCGCAAGCTGGCTCGGCTCGACCTTCTCCGTGCCGGGCCGATCCGGCAGGGCGGCGTAGACGAGCGGGTATCCGAATCGCCTTGCCCAGGCACGCAGCAGAGGCCCGGAAGCGCCGGTCGTCAGGACGACGACGTTCTCGCCGACGCGCGCGGCCTCCGGGGCGAGCCCCTCGAGCGCCGCACGGAGCCCCGCCTCCACGACGAGCTTGCCGAGCCCCTGGACCGTCTCGAGCTGGCGGAGCGGTCCCCTCCAGGCCTCGTCGGCGCTCGAGCGAAGGTGGCAGGAGAAGATCCGCCCGAGCCGCTCGGGGGACGGCAGCTCCGGCGGGAGCTCTCGGTCGCGTGCGAGCTCGAGGTCGATCCAGCGGAACGGGTGCGACGCGAGCTCGAGCAGCACCCGGCGTCGTGCCGCCGGGTCGTCCTCGCCTTCCCCTCCCTCCGCGCGGGAGCGGTACGTCGCGAGGAGCGCGAGCTCCGAGGGGAAGAGCCGACCGAGCCGGGCGAGCTCCCCGGCCGCCAGGCGGTCGCACCTCAGCTCCGCGGCGTCGGCGCCGGCGTCCTGCGCCCAGGCGACCTGCCGGACGGCGTCGTCGACCCGCCGCGCCGGAAGCGTCACGACGACCTTGGGCGGCGGTGCGGTCATCGTTCCTCGACCGTCTCCTCGACCGCGGTGCCCAGGTGGCGGCCCGGCGGGAGGCGCACCCCGACGACCTTCTCGCCGGGGACGAGGCCGGTCGTCGGTCGTCGGCCGGTCGGGCCGCTCAGGCGGACCGTCTCCGCCTCCTGCAGGAAGACGGTCCGGACGACCCCGTCGACCGTCGCGCCGACGAGGACGAGCGGCCGCCGTTCGACCTTGAGGCGCCCGACCCGGACCGTCCTCGCCGAGCCGTCCGGACGCACCGCGAGGACCCCGTCCCCCGGCCCGAGCTCGGCGAGGTAGCGGGTCGTGCCGTCGGCCATCAGGACGTAGCTGTGGGCGGAGCCGGCGTTGACGCGGAACGGCCTGGGTCGGCTGAACGTCGAGCCGGCCGCTTCGCTGGCGACGTGGAACAGGAACGCCGCGGCGCTCCCGACGAGCATCCCCTCTTCCGGCGCGAGGAGGCTGGTCGTGTCGACGAGCACGCGGTCGCCGACGCCGGTCGGCCGCACCTCCTGGAGGGGCACGGTCACCCAGTCGAGGCCGGAAGGGACCGCCCCGCCGACCGCCGACTCGAGCTCGTCGACCTCTCCGACACTTCGCACCTGGACGACGACCCGGTCGGCGCCGTGCTCGAGGGCACCGAGGGCCGCCGCGAGCTCGGCGGGCCGGCGGGCGACCGTCCAGAGCCGGAAACGTCGTCCCCGACGGGCGACGGCGTTCTCGAGCGGGATCACCCGGTCGCCGCGCCAGACGAGGAGGAGGATCCCGCCGTCGGGGGTCGCGGCGACCGCGCGGTCGAGCTCGGCGACCGAGCCGACCTCCCGTCGCGGAACGAGCGGGCCGTCCCCGCCGACGCGCAGCCCGTCCCCCTCCTGGAGCGAGAGCTCGTCGTCCGCGGCCGCCAGCCCTCGGTCGGCGGCGTCGAGGACGAACCGCGTGAAGCCGCGACGGTGGGCGCGCTCGACGATCGCGGCGCGCACCGAGGCGTCGGCCGCCTCGGGGGCGATCGCGACCCGCTCGATCACGCCCGCCGCCCTCCGCGCTAGCCGTCCCCGTGCAGCAGCGTCGCGATCCTTCGCGCCAGCGGAAGGAGCGGACGCCGCTGGAAGAGGTTGCGGCCGATGCAGATCCCGGCACCCCCTCCGTCGAGGCTCGCGCGGACGATCTCGAGGAACGCCGCCTCGTCGTCGAGGCGCACGCCGCCCCCGATCAGGACCGGGACCGGCGTCGTCGTGCAGAGCCGCGCGAACTCCTCGCCCGACCCCGGGAAGTTCGTCTTGACGATGTCGGCCCCGGTGTCGGCGGCGGCGCGGGCGGCGTGGCGGACCTCCTCCGGCGTGCCTCCGTTCGCCTTCTTCACGTAGGACATGCACATCAGCGGAAGGCCGAGAGCGCGGCAGGCGTCGACCGCCTCGCCGAGGTCGCGGAGCATCTCCGGCTCCTCCGGGACGCCGAAGTTCACCTGCACCGACAGCAGGTCGGCGCCGAGCGCGAGCGCCTCCTCGGCGGTGCCGACGAGGACCTTGCGGTTCGAGGTCGTGCCGAGCGAAGTCGACGCCGAGACGTGCACGCCGAGCAGGACGTGCGGTCGGAGCACCGGCGCGAGCTCGCGGACGGCGCCCTTCGTCACGATCAGCAGGTCGACCCCGCCGTCCTGGAGCTCGGTCGCGAGCGGGGCGAGCCGCTCGAGCCCGTCGATCGGGCCCATCGACACCGAGTGGTCGAGCGGGACCGAGAAGAGGCGCCGGTGGCCTCCCGGGAACAGTCGTCGCAGCCGGATCTCCTTGCCGTACATCGTTGGAACCCTCCTTCCTCCCTCGGGAAGCCTCCGGGAGGGTCCGCCCGAACGGTCTTAGACGACGCGGATCGGGACGGCGCCCTCCCGGCGCCTCCCGTTCACCAGAGCCAGGCCCCGGCAGGCCGGCCGCGACCGTTCGATTCCGCCGACGGGTCACGCCGGGCTGCCATCGAACCTCCGAAGCCCCGGTCCTCTATTTAGTCTTCCCGGGGGCCCAGCCGGTCGCCGCCACGACCCCGTCGACCAGCAGGGCATGGATCGAGAATCCTCGCAGCATCTGCTCCCACATCCGGTGCCGGACCTCGTTGCCGTTCGCGAAGCTCGCGACGATCTTGCCGATCCACTCGGAGTGCTCGACGTCGGCGGTCACGTGCAGGCGATAGTACTCGAGGTGGTCCTCCGCCACGCCGTAGTGCTTCCGGAACGCGGGCAGCAGGCGCGCGCAGAGCTCGACGTTCGGCGGCTCGCTGGAACCGGCGGCGGAGACGTAGAACGGGTTGGTGCGGTTGGTGTAGAGGAAGTCGTCGATCGCCACCATCGTGCTCGGCAGCTGGGGCTCCGCCAGGACCTCGCTCCGCGGCACGCCGAGCCCCTCGCAGAACCTCAACCAGAGCTCCGGGTGGCCCGGCGCCTTGCCGTGCGGGTCGCCGGCCTCCTCGAGCAGCTGGTCGAGGATCAGGCGGCGGTACGGGTCGTTGGCGACGTCGATCGAGCAGTTGGAGAACCGCTCGGCCATGGCGAGCGGGACGGTCGCGAGCCACGGATAGAACTGCTTGACCCAGGCGCGCACGACCGGCTTCGGAACCTCCCCGCGCTCGAGCGCGGAGAAGAACGGGTGCGCCTTGAACGGGTGGCGCTCCATCTTGTAGCGCGTGAGCTCGTCGCGGAACGCGGCTCCCTCGAACCGATCCCAGGGCTCGGCCGTCATCGGCCGTCGAGCGCCGAGAGCGTATTTGGTCCGCGAGGTTCCCCCGGGAACCCCCCGCATTAACTTGCCGCGGACGGCTGGTCGACCGTGCCCGAGCGGCCTCCGGTGCCTTCGCTCGTGCCGACGTACGGCCCGCTCGCGGGGCTGCGCGTCGTCGAGTCGGCGCGGTTCGTCGCCGGGCCGTGGGCGGCGACGTATCTCGGCGAGTTCGGCGCCGAGGTGATCCACGTCGAGGGCCCGCCGTTCGAGCCGCCGTACGCCGACCCGACGCGCACCCTCGCCCCGCTGCTCGACGGGCCCCACGGCCGAGGCCGGGTCTCCGAGTCGTGGGTCCAGTACGGCCGCAACAAGCTCTCCGTCGGCCTGGACGTCCGACGCCCGGAGGGGCGCGCGGTGTTCCTCGACCTGCTCCGCACGGCCGACATCTGGATCGAGTCGTCGCGGCCGGGGACCTACGACAAGCTCGGCCTGGCGGACGCCGACGTCTGGGCGGTGAACCCCCGACTGACGGTCGTGCACGTCTCCGGCTACGGGCGAACGGGCCGGCCGGAGCGGATCTCCGCGCCGTCGTACGACCTCACCGCCCAGGCGTACAGCGGATTCCTCTCGCTGCAGGGAGCGCCGGAGCCGAGCCCCCCGATGCGCTCCGGCACCGCCCTGAACGACACCGTGACGGGCCTCGCGTCGGCGACCGCGGCGCTGATGGGCTACGTACACGCCCAGCGCACCGGCGAGGGCCAGGCGGTCGACGTCGCCCAGTACGAGGTGTTCTTCGTCCTGCTCGAGAACCTCGCGCTCGACTTCTTCCTGCGGGGCGTCGTCCGCGGCCGTCACGGGAGCTCGCACGCGCGCCTCCACCCGTACGACGTGCATCGAGCGCGCGACGGCTGGGTCGTCGTCGCCGCCCCGACCGCGCACGCCTACCGGCGCCTCTGCGACGTGATCGGGTTCCGCGACCCGACGTTCGACGATCCCGCGTACCGGCTCGCCCACCGCGAGCCGGTCGACCGCGCCATCGCGGAGTTCTGCGCGGCACGGAGCTGCGACGAGCTCGAGGCGGTCGGCCGGGAGCACGACCTCGCGATCGAGCGCGTGCGGACGATCGCCGACCTCGCGCGGGAGCCTCACTATCGCGAGCGCGGGATGTTCGTCGAGTGGGAGGACCCGGTCGCCGGCCGGGTCCAGGGCGCCGGGGTCGCGCCGAAGTTCTCCCGCACGCCCGGGGGCCTCTGGCGGGGCGCCCCCTGGCTCGGGATGGACAACGACCGGGTGCTCGGCG
>JASHSA010000040.1 GCA_030037035.1 Thermoplasmata archaeon | reverse complement strand
ACGATCCGCTCGGGCCGGAACGTCGACTCGGTGTCGATGTAGACGACCTCCCCGCCGAGCCCCCCCTGCGCCGCGGGCAGCTGGACGTCGACGGCGATCTGGTGGCCGAGCTGGGTCTTGCCGGTCCCGAACTCGCCGCTGAACTCGCTGATCGCCTGCGTCTCGACGCCGCCCCCGAGGAGCTCGTCGAGCGATTTCGCGTTGGTCGTGATGCGGCCGAGGTGCTTGCGCCGCTCGAGCACGGCGACGCCGCTCTCGAACCCGCCGACGTCCGCGCGTCGGCGCGCCTCGCCGATGATCTTCTGGGCGATGGCGACCCCGATCTCCGCCGCCTCGGCGACGTCGCCCGGGGAGGCGACCGCGAGCTCCATCAGGTCGGTGTAGCCGCTCTCCCGCAGCTTCTCGGCGGTCGTCTCGCCGACCCCGGGAAGGTCTTCGAGCGCGACCTCCGGCCGGAGCTCGGGCGTCGCGGGCGCGCCGGCGCGGGCCGACGATTTTGCGGGCACGCCGGCTCGACCGCGACCCGGGGAGATAAGGGTGCGGGGAGAGGGCGTGGAACGGTGGGCGCTGACGCCCCGTCGTCCGCCGCGGACGGGACCGCCGGCTACGCCTTGCCGCCGGCGCCGCCGCCGAGCGGGGCGAACGGCTCGCCGGTGAGCCGCTCGAAGACGGTCGTGTAGAGCCGGCTCACCTCGTCGACGAGCAGCGGCGGGAGGGGCGGGATCGCCGGCTCCTCGGCGCCGGCGTCGCGCGCCTTCACGAGGCGGTCGTGGTAGCCGCTCTGGCGGTAGTGCTGGCGGACGAACTCCTTCGAGAAGTCGATCTGGCGGCCGCGCGCGTAGGCGTCCTTGTCCCAGAAGCGGTCCTCGTCGGCGGTGCCGAACGTGTCGACGATCATCAGCGCGCCGTCGTCGGCGACGCCGAACTCCTTCTTGCCGTCGACGTGCAGCAGCCCGCGCGGGCCGATCTCCTCCTGCATCGCCGCGTCGACCCGCAGGATCGTCTCCTTCATCTCGTCCAGCTGGCGGCGGTCGAGCGCGGCGAGCTCGAGCGCCTCGGGGATCGAGAGGAGGCGGTCGACCGGCTCGAGCTTGGTCGTCACCTCGAAGTGCGGCGCGGGGAGCGGCTCGGCGTAGGCGAGCGTCTTGCCGGCGGGGAAGCCGAGCTCCGCGGCGGAGACCTTGCCGGCGCGCACGCGGTCCCACAGCGAGCCGGCGAGGTAGTAGCGGACGATCAGCTCGAGCGGGACGAGGTAGCCCTTCGGGGACGGGCCGAGGCTCCTCGGCGTCGGCACGACCCGGACGCGCCGTACGCGCATCGCGGTCGGCCCGGCGAGCCCGAGGAAGTGGTGGCGGACGCCGAGGCGCTCGCACCGCGCGAACCAGTGGGCGCTCGTCCGGCAGAGCGTCTCGCCCTTGAACGGGATCTCGCTCGGGATGTGCTTGTCGAAGACCGAGATGTCGTTCGTGAAGCGGAACTCGAGCTCGGTCGGCGACAGCTCGTAGACCTCCTTGACCTTCCCGCGCCGCACGAACGTCGGCGACAGGGCGGCGGGGACCGCGCCCGGCTTCGGCATGGCCGCCGAGGACGGTCGTGCGGCTTAAGGTTCGCCCCCGAGAGGGTCCCGCTAGAGCGTACGGGCGTGGATCGACGTCACCGGGCGGAAGCCGCGCTTGGCGTAGAAGCGGACCGCGATCTCGTTCTGCGCGGGGAACTCGGCGGTCACGACCCCGGCGCCCTTCGCCTTCAGCGCCGAGGTGACCTCGCGGAGCAGGTACTCGCCGCCGCCGCGGCGACGGTAGAGCGGAAGCAGGTAGATGTCGACGATCGTCCCCTCGACCTGCGGGGTGTAGAACGGCCGCTCGCGGAGGCTCGCGCGGACGAACCCGACGACCTTCTCGCGGTCCGCCCCGGAGCCCTCGGCGACCAGGACGACCGCCTTCGGGTCGGCGAGCTGGGCGCGGACGACCTCGCCGGCGCGCGGCTCGGCGTCGTCGCGGACCTTGAGCAGCGGGTCGAACTCCTCGTTCAGGCGCTTGAGGCGGAGCAGCAACGGCACGATCGACGGGACGTCGGCGTCGCGCGCGGGGCGGACGTGGACGGGGGGAGCGCTCGCCTCTCCCGTCGACGGGGCGCCCGGGGCCGCGCTCACGCCGTCGACCTCCGGGGCCGGCCCCGGGGCATCGGCCGCGTGAGACGGGCCTGGGCCAGCGCCCGGACGAGGTGCGACGGCCGGGCCATCAATTGGCGCGCGCGCGTGAGGAACTCGTCGTGCGTGCGGCGGTGGCGCGCGATCCCGAGCGCGACCGCGGCGTCGGCGACCGCCGCCGCGACGTGAGGGAAGACCTCCGCCTCCTCCATCGTCGGGAGGATGTGCTGGGCGGTCACCCCCTTCCGTTCGGCGCCGCGCGCGAGCTCGCGGGCCGCGGCGAGGACGATCTCGTCCGGCATCCCCCTCGCCCGGGCGTCCAGCACGCCGCGGAAGACCGCCGGGAAGACGAGCGAGTTGTTGACCTGGTTCGGGAAGTCGCTGCGCCCCGTCGCGACGACCGCCGCGCCGGCGGCCCGCGCCGCGTCCGGCCAGATCTCGGGCTCGGGGTTGGCGAGCGCGAAGACGATCGGCCGCGGCGCCATCGCCCGCACGTGCTCCGGCCTCACGGTCCCGGGGACCGGGGTCGACGCGGCCACAAGGACGTCGGCGCCGTCGAGCGCCTGCGCGAGGCCTCCGGTCCGGCCCCCGCCGTTCGTCTGCAGGGCGAGACGGTACTTCCACGGGTGGCGCACCGACAGCTCGTCGACGTCGTCGCGCTCGGCGTGCAGGATCCCCGTGTGGTCGACGAGCGAGAGGCGGCTCGGGTCCTGGCCGAGGGCGAGCAGGAGGCGCGCCGTCGCGAGGTTCGCCGCCCCGGCGCCGAGGAGGACCGTGCGGACCTCCCGCACCGACCGCTCGGTCGCCCGGAGCGCGTTCAACAGGCCCGCGACCGTCGCGGCCGCCGTGCCGAGCTGGTCGTCGTGCCAGACGGGGATCTCGAGGCGGTGGGAGAGCTCCTCCAGGATCCCGAAGCATTTCGGCGAGGCGATGTCCTCGAGGTTGATCCCGCCGAACGCGGGGGCGAGCGCCTCGGCCGTCGCGAGGAACTCGTCCGGGCTCTTGACGGAGATCGGCACCGGGACCGCGTCGACCCCGCCGAGGAACTTGAACAGCAGCGCCTTGCCCTCCATCACCGGCAGCGCCGCGAGGGGGCCGATGTCGCCGAGCCCGAGCACGCGCGAGCCGTCCGTGACGATCGCGACCGTGTTCCAGCGGCCGGTCAGCTCGAAGGCGAGCTCCGGGTCGCGGTGGATCGCCCGGGAGACCTCGGCGACCCCGGGCGTGTACCAGATCGAGAAGTCGTGCAGCGAGCGCACGGGGACCTTCGGCACGGTCTCGATCTTGCCGGCGTAGAAGCGCGAGAGCTCGACCGCGCGACGCCCGAGCTCCTCGGTCTGCCCTTCGCGCCGGCGGTCGGTCGGCGGCTCGGCCGACGCGTCGCGCCGGCGTGCGAGACGGTGCGGCGGGCGCGCCGCAGGGGCGCTCTCGGCCATCCGCTCCCTCGAGCGGGGAGCGGCCTCATTATCCTTTGCGAGAGCGCGCGCCGCTCGAGCGCGGAACCTCGGAGGGCGTCCGCGGGCCGGCGCGCTTGTTCCCCGCGCAACGCCGTTGCCCACCCCGCCGGCACGCGGGGATTAAGGGGAGGCGACGTTCCGCGCCGCGCCGATGCTCGTCGACGCCGGCCTGGTCAGCCCGTTCCCGCGCTCGGAAGCGCTCGTGCGGGCGACGCGCGACCTCGACCGAGGCCGGACGAGCGCCGAGGAGGTCGAGCGGGCCTACCGGGCCGCCGAGGAGGCGCTCGTCGCGGAGGAGCGGACCTTCGGCTTCGGGTCGGTCACCGCCGGGTTCCTTCGGAACGACGACCTGTTCCGGACGCTCGTCTCCGGCTGGGAAGGGTTCGCGCTCGGGCCGCTGACACGATGGTTCGAATCGAACACGTTCTACCGGCGACCGGTGCTCCTGCACCCGCCGGCGCGTCGGCCCGGCGCGGTCCTCGCCTCGCTGCCGCCGCCGCTCCGCGCCGACCCGGCCGCCGCACGCATCCTGCTTCCCGGGCCCTTCACGTTCGCGGGCCTGCTCGACAACCGCTCCGGGGAGACCGGGCCGGCGCTCGTCCACCGCCTGGGGCGGCTCCTCGCCGAGGAGCTCCGCGAGCTCGGGCGCGACGGGTTCCGCACGTTCGTCTTCTCCGAGCCCCTGGTCGTCGTCGACCCGCCGGAGGGACCGGCCGGCGCGTCGCTCGAGGAGGCCTACCGCTCGATCGCCGCCGCGGTCCCCGGGGCGACGACCGTCCTGTGGACGTACGGCGCCGCGCCGGGCCCGGCGTTCCCGCTCCTCGACCGGCTCGCCGTGACGGCGGTCGGCGTCGACCTCACCGAGGTCGAGCCGGAGCGTCTCCCCGAGAGCGACCGGCCCCGAGAGCTCGGCGTCGGGGTCCTCGACCCCCGCACGACCCTCCTCGAGGACCCGGCCGAGATCGCGCGCGTCGCGCTCGCGGCGGCCGGGCGCCGCCGTGCCCGACGCCTCTGGCTCGGGGTCGGCGCCCCCCTCGAGTGGCTGCCGGCCGAGCCGGCCCGGGCGAAGCTCGGGGTCCTCGCCGACGCGGCACGTCGGATCGCCCAGGGGGCGAGCGCATGAGCGAGAGGCTGTTCCCCGGCCAGGAGGTCGGAAGCCTCCCCCGGCCGAGCTGGCAACTCCTCGCGCAGCGCGGCGCGCCGCAGACGGAGGCGTCGCGCGCGGAGTTCGCGCGGTGGGACGGGAAGCTCGGCCTCGGGGCCGAGCTGCCGGAGGCGACGGCCACGGTCCTGGGCGGCACCCCCGGGCCGGCGGTCGCCGAGGCGGCCGGCGAGCTCGCGTCGCTGTTCGCGATCCGCTTCCTCGAGTCGAGCGGTCTCGACCGCGTCTACGACGGCGAGGCGCGACGCATCGAGATGTACGAGCATCCGGTCCGCCGCCTGCGCGGGTTCCGGTTCGTCGGCCACGTCCGCTCGTTCGACGCGAAGTACTACCGCAAGGCGGCGGTCGTCGGGCCGGTCGGCCTCGAGCGGCCGTACCACGTCGAGGAGTTCGAGTTCGTGCGGGACCACGCCCACGCCGCTCCCAAGCTGCCGATCACCGGCCCGTACACGCTCGCCGACTGGTCGTTCAACGAGTTCTACCTCGCCCGCCAGCCGGGCTGGAAGGGGAGGGAGGCGCGGCGGACGGCCCAGCGCGAGCTCGTCGTCGCGCTCGCCCGCGAGGCGATCCGCCCGACGCTCCGCGAGCTCGTCGCCCGCGGATGCCGCACCGTCCAGATCGACGAGCCGGCCGCCGGGACCCACCCGGACGAGGTCGCGCTCGTCGTCGAGGGGTTCAACGCCGCGACGGAGGGGATCGACGCGGAGCTGTCGATGCACGTCTGCTACACCGACTACCCGAAGCTGCTGCCCGGCCTCCTCGAGGCGAAGCGATGCCGCCAGTGGACCTGGGAGTTCGCGAACCGGGACGACGAGTCGAACGACGCCTACGCGGCGCTCGACGAGCTGCGGCAGTACGGCGACGACCGCGCGGTCGGCGTCGGGGTCGTCGACGTCCACGTCGACCGGCTCGAGAGCCCCGAGCTCGTCGCCGACCGCCTCGCGCGGGCGGCGCGCCACCTCGGCGACCCGGCGCGGCTCTGGGCGAACCCGGATTGCGGGCTGCGGACCCGCAGCCTCGAGGTCGCGCACGCGAAGCTCGGCGCGATGGTCGCGGGAGCCCGGCTCGCGCGGGAGCGCCTCGGCGGCCGGGACTGACCGGACCGGCTCAACCGCCGGCCGGGCCGGCGCGGGTCAGGACCTCGGCCCCGTTCGCCCCCACGAGGACTGTGTGCTCGGCCTGTGCGACGAGGCCCCCGCCCCGCTCGAGGAAGACCGGGTAGCTCTGCAGGAGCCGGCGCCCCCGGTCGAGGGCGCTCCGCTCGGCGTCGGAGCGGGCCCACCGGGCGGTGAACGGCAGCGTCCGGAACCGGCCGTACAGCGCGGAGAGCTCGGCGTCGTCCGTCGGGGGAGGCCGGCGGAACCTCACGATGTGGCCGAACGGACCGTTCTCGATGCGGCCCTCGCCGTTGGTCGCGAACGGCTCGATCGCGACGATCTCCCCCGGGAGGAACCTCTCGGTCGAGAGGCCGGGGACGTTCGGGATCGACTTGCCGGCGTGCAGCAGGTAGCGTTCGATCGAGTGGCCCGTCAGGTCGCGGATCGGCAGCAGCCCGCGCGCCCGGATCGCCTCGGCGACCGCCCGGCTGACGTCGTCGACCGCCCCGCCGGGACGCACCGCGCGGACCCCGGCGGCGAGCCCCTCGCGCACGGCGGAGATCAGGTGGGCGTGCCGGTGCCCGCCCCCGACCTCCACGGTGTCGGCGGTGTCGGCGACGGCGCCGTCAACGTGGGCGCCGACGTCGACCTTGAGGAGGTCCCCGTTCTCGAGGCGGGCGTCGTCCTGCGCGTCCGGGGTGTAGTGGGCCGCCTCCCGGTTGCGCGAGAGGTTCGCCGGGAACGCCGGCTGGGCGCCGTGCTCGCGCACGTAGCCCTCGACCGCCTCGGCGATCTCCCGGCGACGCGCGCCGGGAACGGCGAGCCGCAGACCGAGCTCCCGAGCCCCCGCCGCGATCCGGGCCGCGTCGCGCCAGCGCTCGAGTCCGGGCTCAGGGTCGGCGCCGCTCATCCCCGGGGGACCTCCCGGGGGGACGCCCCGGCGACGTCGACCAGCGTCGACGGCCGGCCGGTCGGGCGGGGCGGGCCGTCCACGTAGGCGGCGACCGCCGTGCCGAGGCGGCGCCGGGCGTCGGCGACGGTGCGCGCGGGCGGCTCGCCGCTGCGGTTCGCCGACGTCGCGACCAGCGGACCGGCCGCCCGGGCGAGCTCGAGCGCGAGAGGATGGGCCGGCACCCGAAGGCCGATCCGCGCACCGCCGGCGACCTCTGGGGCGAGGCGGCGGCGCGCCTCGGCCGACGGCCGGGCGAGGATCGTGTACGCCCCGGGGAGCTCGTCGCGCACGAACCGACGTGCCGGCCGGCCGAGGACCGCCCAGCGCTCCAGCTCCTCGGTGGAGCTCACCGCGACGGAGAGCGGACGGCCGGGAGCCCGCCCCTTCGCGTCGACGAGGCGAGCGACCGCGCGTCGGTCTGAGGCGCGCGCGGCCAGGGCGTAGAGCGTGTCGGTCGGATGCACGACGAGCCGGCCCGCGAGGAGCGCGCGGACGGCGGCCCCGCTCGGCGGGGCCATCGCCCTAGAAGTACTCCTCGCCGACCCTCGAGTAGGCGAGGTACTCTTCCGGGGTGAAGTACAGGGCGAGCTCGCGCGCCGCCGACTCGAGCGAGTCGGAGGCATGGACCAGGTTCGGCGTGATCCCGAGGGCGAGGTCGCCCCGCACCGTCCCCGGGGCGGCGGTCTGCGGGTTCGTCGCCCCGGTGATCAGGCGCGTCACCGGGACGGCCGAGCGGCCCTCGACGGCGAGCGCGAGGACCGGTCCGCTCGTGATGTGCTGGATCAGCGACGGGTAGAACGGCTTGCCCTGGTGCTCGGCGTAGTGGCGCTGCGCGAGCTCGGGCGTGATGCGGAGCGTCTTCGCGGCGAGCAGCTTGAGCCCCTTGCGCTCGAGGCGGCCGACGATCTCGCCGACCAGGCCCCGCCGCACGCCGTCCGGCTTGACCAGGACGAGCGTTCGCTCGACGTTCCCCTCCGCCATCGGCACAACGAGCGGGCCGGGCGGGTAAAGCGTTGACGCCCGGGACGTCAACGGTTTCCCCTGCCGTCCGTGCGTGAACGCGTGCCGGCGTCGCGCAGGCCTTCGGCTCGGCCGACGCGCCGGGGCCCTGCCGTCGGCCTCGACCTCGCCGGCAGCCCGCGGCGTCGCACCGGCCTCTGCGTGCTCGGCCCGGGCCTGTTCGGCCGGACCCGCGTCCTCGGCGACGACGACGAGATCCTCCGCGAGGTGCTCGCCTCCCGACCGTCGATCGTCGCGATCGACGCGCCGCTCGCCCTGCCCCGGGGCCGGCGGTCTCTCGAGGTCCCGGGACCGCCGCACCTGCGGGCGTGCGACCGCGCGCTGCTCGCGATGGGGATCCGCTTCTTTCCGCTGACCCTGGGGCCGATGCGGCAGCTCACCGCGCGCGGGATCGCGCTGGCCGCCGAGCTGCGACGCCGCGGCGTCGCCGTCATCGAGGCGTACCCGGGCGGCGCCCAGGACGTCCTCGGGCTGCCGCGCAAGGGCGACGGCGAGGAGCGGCTGCGGACCGCGCTCGTGCGCTTCGGCTTCACCGGGGACGTCCGCGACCGCCGCCTGACGCACGACGAGCTCGACGCGATCGCCTGCGCCTACACCGGCCGCGAGCACCTCGCCGGGCGGACGCTGGTCCTCGGCGACCCGGGCGAGGCGGAGCTCGTCCTCCCTCGTCCTCGCCGGCGCTTCCGGGGCAGCGAGGCCCGGCCCGCTCGCGCATGAGCCGACCCGCGGCCCGGCTCCACCCGGCGGTACGCGGCTTCGACCGGTCGGCGAGGACCTACGAGCGCGGCCGACCCGGCTATCCCTGCGCCGCGGTCGGCCACCTGGCCCGGGAGCTCCGGCTCGGCCGCGGCCGCACGGTCGTCGAGCTCGGCGCCGGCACCGGCAAGCTGACCCGAGCGCTTCTCCCCCAGGGGGCGGCGGTCGTGGCGGTCGAGCCGACCGCCGGGATGCGGGCGGTCTT
>JASHSA010000039.1 GCA_030037035.1 Thermoplasmata archaeon | reverse complement strand
GCGCGCGCCGCTTCGCCCGCCGTCGCAGAGAGTCGGCGGCCCGAGCGACCGGAGTGACGCCGTCGCCGGGGAGCGTGAGCGGTGACGCAGTCCCCCTCCGTCGCGCCCGTCGAGGCGGCGTGGATCGCGCTCGAGGGCCAGGCCGGTTCCCTCGCGGTCGTCGACGTCGCCGCGGAGGGAGCCCCCTCCGAGTTCGGTCGCCGGTACCCGGCGCAGTACGTCCGCCTCCCCCCGGACGCCGAGGAGGTCGCCGCCGCCCTGGCCGAGCGGGGACGTCGCGACGCGGCGGTCTTCCTGCGGGCGGAGGCCGCCTTTCTCCTGGGCGAAGGGTTCGAGCGGCTCCTGCGCCGCTCGGCCGCCTCGCGGGCGAACGTCAAGATCGTGGCGTTCGAACCCGAGGACCCCCGCGTGTCGGCGGGGGCGTGGGGCTCCGGAAGGGACGACCTGGCGACGGTCCGGGCGATGCCGGCGATGGCGGTCGTCGCGCCGGCCGACGCCGCGTCGACGCGCACCGCGGTCGAGGTCCTCGCGGCCCGGGACGGGCCCGCGTACCTCCGGCTCCCTCCCCGGGCCGCCCCGGAGTGCACCGACGGCTCGTTCGTGCTCGGGCGGGCCGCCGAGCGACGCGCCGGCAGCGACCTCGCGTTCGTCGCCTACGGACCCGGGCTCGCCCCCGCGCTCGCCGCCGCCGAGGCGCTCGCGCGGGTCGGCGTCTCGGTCCGCGTCCTGGACGTCGCGTCGATCAAGCCGTTCGACCAGGCGGCGGTCCTGCGGGCCGCGCGGGACACCGGGGCGCTGCTCTCGGTGGAGGCGGCGCCCCTCGCCACGGGGGTCGGCACGCTCGTCGCGGCGATCACCGCCGAGAACCACCCCGTCCCGGTCCGTCGGCTCGGCTGGCCGGACGTGAGCGAGCCCGGGGCCGGCGACGCCGCGTCCGCCCGCGTCCTCCCTCCCGTCGACCGCCTGGTCGACGAGGCGTGGGAGCTGCTCCGCCTACGCGGCAAGGTTGAGTAGGTCCCGAGGATAGCGCGGGCCGACTCGAGGGGAGGCCATCGATGCAGCTGTTCCTGGACACCGCCAGCGTGACCGAGATCAAGACGATGTGGGAGATCGGGATCCTGGACGGGGTCACGACGAACCCGACGCTCGTCTCCAAGGAGGGGAAGACGTTCGACGCGCTCCTCCGGGAGATCACCGCGCTCGGGATCCCGTCCGTCTCGGCGGAGGTCGTCGCGACCGACACCGAGGGGATGCTCCGGGAGGGGCGGCGCCTGCGGGAGGTGCATTCGTCGATCTACGTCAAGATCCCGATGACGAGCGCCGGCCTCAAGGCGACGAAGATCCTCGCAAGCGAGGGGACGCGCGTCAACATGACGCTCGTCTTCAGCCCGAACCAGGCACTGCTCGCCGCGAAGGTCGGCGCGACGTACGTCAGCCCGTTCATCGGTCGCCTGGACGACCAGGGCCAGGACGGGATGGAGCTCGTCCGGGAGATCGTGACGATCTACCGCAACTACAAGGTCCCGACCAAGGTCCTGGTCGCGAGCGTCCGCCACCCGATGCACGTCGTCGACGCCGCGAAGATCGGCGCCGACATCGCGACGATGCCGTTCGCGGTGATGGAGAAGCTCGTCCAGCACCCGCTCACCGACCTCGGTCTCGCCCGGTTCCTGAAGGACTGGGAGAAGGTGCCGAAGGGATGAGCGCGCCGTCCCGGGACCTCCCCTCCTCGGCCGAACCGACGCCCCTCCTCGAGCGCTACCTCCGCCTGACGCGGGAGGCGCTCGAGATCGTCCGCCCCGGGGTGCCGGAACGCTCGTTCCTCCGGGGCGGCACCGACGACGTCCTCGCGATGGCCCGCGCCTACCTCGCGGACGCCGTGCACTTCTCGGCGGCGGGGGACCGGGAGCGCGCGCTCGCCGCGGTCAGCTACGCGCACGGCTGGCTCGACGCCGGCGTGCGCCTCGGCCTCCTGGACGGACGGGACGATGGGACGCGATTCACCCTCTTCCGCTAGCGCGCCCTCCGGCGCCCCGCCGGCGCTCGGCGAGCCGGTCCTCGGGGCGATCGAGACCCACCTGCGCCAGCGCGAGCTCCGACGCGAGGAGCTCTACCAGCAGGCCCGCCGCCTCCGGCGCCTCGCGCAGGGGACGATGAACCGGCTGCACCTCGGGGTCGCCGAGCCGACCGAGCTCGTCGGGGTCCGCACGGCCCTGGGCGAGCTCTCCGCCCGGCTGCGCCGGGAGGGGCGCGCGGACGAACCGCTCGCCCACGACGCCCTGCAGGAGGGGGTCGAGGCCTGCCTGCTCGGCGCGATCGTCGCCGCCGAGCCGATGCCCGGGCCCGCGGAGCTGGACGTCGAACCGGAGCCGTACCTCCTCGGCCTCGGGGACGTCGTCGGGGAGGTGCGCCGGCTCGCGCTGCAGCGTCTCGGCGCGGACGACGTCGCGGGGGCCGAGCGCTACCTGCGCTTGATGGAGGAGCTGACGCACGCGCTGCTCCGCTTCGACACGAGCCGCGCGATCGTGCAGCTCAAGCCGAAGCAGGACACCGCCCGCTCGCTCGTCGAGCGGACGCGCGGCGAGGTCGTCATGGCCCGCTTTCTCGCTCGGGCGCGTCCCGGCGGCGGGGAGGCGTGAGCCGAGTGGCCCCGCGCAGGACGGTGGCGGTCATCGGGGGCTCCGGGGTCGGCGGGATCCTCGGGGACGAGCCCCGGCAGCATCGGCTCGCGACGCCGTGGGGGGCCCCTTCCGGGCCGATCGAGGAGGGGCGCCTCGGCGAGCTGAGGGTCCTCTTCCTCTCCCGCCACGGCCCGGGCCACACGATCCCCCCGCATCGCGTGAACTACCGCGCGAACGTCGACGCGCTGCGCGAGCTCGGCGCCGAGGCGATCGTCACCGTCAGCTCGGTCGGCTCGCTGCGCGAGGAGCTCGCGCCGGGCTCGTTCGTCCTCCCGTCGCAGTTCGTCGACCTGACGCGACAGCGGCCGACGACGTTCTTCGACGGCGGCAAGGTCTACCACGTCTCGATGGCCGACCCGTTCTGCGGCGAGCTCAGCGCCGCCGCGGCGGAGGCCGGCCGTCGCGCCGGCGCGCCGTTCGCCGAGGGAAGGACGTACGTCTGCGTCGAGGGTCCCCGCTTCAGCACCCGCGCCGAGTCTGCGTACTTCCGCGGCTTCGCCGACGTGATCGGCATGACGCTCGTACCCGAGGTGACGCTGGCGCGGGAGCGCGGGATCTGCTACGTCTGCCTCGCGATGGTCACCGACTACGACGTCTGGGCGGAGAAGCCGGTCGACGCCTCGGAGATCGTCGCGACGATGACGAAGAACGTCGCGCGGATGCGCCGCGTCCTCGCCGGCCTGCTGCCGTCGCTCGCCCGGGAACCGGGCTGCTCGTGCGCGCGCGCCCTCGACCAGGCCGGGATCTAGCCCGCGGCCGGCCTGGGTCGGCGACGCACGGTGATCGGGATCCGGCCGGCGGCGAACTCGCGCTCGGCGATCTCGACCGGGTCGACCAGCGTCGCGGGGACGTCGATCAGGATCGGCGCGCCCAAGGAGACCTGCAGGGCGCGCGCGCCGAGGATGCGCGCGCGCTCGAACCGGGTGTATTCCTCCGGGGACCGGGCCGATCGGGTCGACCGGTCGCTCACGCTGCGCTTCCCGGGCGCCGCGACGATCGCGGCGGCCGTCAAGGGCTCGGCCACCTAGGGCACATTATTTGACATTTGGGGAACGCCGCCGGAAGCGTTCCGGCGCCGCCGGGCCGCGTTTCCACGCCCCCCGCTACCGCCGTGACCGGGCCCGGACGATGACCGGCGTTCCGGTCGGCCTAGTCGTCGGCGGGATCGGATCCTCGAGCGGGCGGTTCGACCAGGCCGAGCTCGGCGCGATCGTGCCGATGTCGCTCGTGACGACCGTCGCCGGCAGCCGGGCGTTCCGCCACGCCGCGGGGGCGCTGCGCGCCGCGTCCCCTCCGCCGGTGCCCCCGGCCGGACCGGAGCGACGCGGGGCGCGGAACCGCTCCCCCGGCTCTCGCGGCCGGCCCGTCGCGTGGGAGCAACCTATATCATCCGAGACGAAGCGTCCCTACTGGCGCGTGCAGCGCCCCGCGCGACCTCGGCCCGCGTTCCTTCTCGCCGTCGTCGGGGCGGCGCTCCTCGCGGCCGGCGCGGTCGCCGGGACGTGGTCGTCCCGCGCCGCGGTCTCCGTCGCTCCGGCCTCCTCCCCGCTCGCGGGGCCCGCCGCCGCCGACTTTGCGGTCGGCGAGGACGGCCTCGCGCCGGCCGCCGTGAGCCTCGAGTGGACGGCGTCGACCGCGAACGGCTTCGACAACTACACGGTGAAGGTCTCTAACGCCAGCTCGAGCGGCCCGTGGTCGTTCGCGGCGGCGGTGACCGACGAGGGCGAGCCGACGGTCGTCGTCGCGAACCTCGGGCCCGGGGAGAGCTACTGGTGGAACGTCACGGCCTACGCCACCTCCGCCGGCATCCTCGGGATCGGAGCGAAGACGACCGAGACGTACGGGCAGGTCCTCAAGACGACCCAGCCGACGCTCGCCTACCTCACCTCCCCGTCGAACACCTCCGACTCGATCGAGCTCGCCTGGACCAACAACGCGACCTACACGCCCACCGGGACGAGCGGGATCTCGTTCGGCTCGTACACGATCGAGGAGATCGACGACGGCGTGCTGCACCCGTACGCGACGATCACCACCGAGTCGACCGAGTCCGAGGACGTGACCGGTCTGCAGAGCGGCCACAGCTACTCGTTCTTCGTCAACACGTCCGACCTCTGCGCGGGCTGCACCCCCGGCGGCGCCTCGACGACCTCCTCGAACACCCTGACGAGCGGGACGGCGACCGCGTTGACGGCCTCCATCGCCGCGACTCGCACGACGGTCGACGCGGGCCTGCTTACCGGCTTCACGTGCGATCCTTCCGGCGGCACCGCTCCGTACGGGTTCGCCTGGAACTTCACCAACGGCTCCGCCAAGTTCGTCAACGGCACCGGCACCGAGAGCCACCTCTTCGCCTACCCGACGGCGGCCGGCTACGACGTGCGGTGCCTCGTCACCGACCACGCGCACGACACGTTCCTCACCCCGCCGGTCAACGTCGTCGTCTCGTCGCCGCCGAAGGTCACCGCGACCGTCTCCGCGCTCAACGTCACCGAGGGCGCCTCGGTCGACTTCCGCTGCACCGGGTCGTACGGCACCGACCCGCTGACGGTCTCCTGGTCGCTCGGCGACGGCGCGAAGATCCCCGGCTCGGGCGCGTACGCGAACGGCTCGGCGAGCTACGGCGCCACCGGCACGTACATCGCGCAGTGCGCCGTCGTCGATGCCGTCGGCGTGAGGGCGACCGAGTCGTTCGCGGTCGTCGTCCACCCGCGACCCGCCTACGGCTGGCTCACCGCCCCGCTGGGCCTGCTCGCCGGCGTCGGGGCGGGCGTGGTCCTCGCCGTCGCCGCCGCGGCGACGCGGCGCAGCGACGAAGAGTCCGAGCGTCGCTCGGCGATGTCGCGCTGGATCCCCCCGACCGGCCCGGCGTCGTCCGTCCACGGGGCGAAGGTCTGTTCGAAGTGCGGGGCGACGAACGTCCCGCTCCGCCGGACCTGCGAGGCGTGCGGCGCTCCCCTTCCCAAGGCCCCGGAGCCGTAGCCGCGCGCCGCTCCTTCAGGCGTAGCCGAACTGGCGTCGCGCGAAGTCGGTCATCCGCTCCGGGCCCCACGGCGGCTCCCAGACGATGTCGACCTTGACCGCCGGGGCGCCGGAGGCGCCCCGGGCGGTCCTCTCGACCTCCTGGACGAGCTCCTCGACCGCCGGGCATCCCGGGCTCGTCATCGTCATGCGCACCGTCAGCGCGCCGTCGTCCGCCCACGAGAACCCGTAGAGGAGGCCGAGGTCGACGATGTTCATCGGGATCTCGGGGTCGTAGACGTTGCGGAGCGCGTCGCGCACCTTCGCCTCGGCGGCGGCGTGCGGACCGTCCCCGCTCCCCGCGTCGGGCGCCGGCGGCGCCGCCGCCCCCGGGGGAGGGGCGAGCCGGGAGGGCAGGAACGGCCCGACGACCTCGAAGCCGGGAGGGCTCGCGTCGGCGCGGTAGCGGACCTCGGCGTCCCGCAGGAACGCGACGCTCGCCTCGTCGACGAGGAGCGGGACCCCGTCGACCGTCACCGGGATGTCGCGCACGCTCGGCCGGTCGAGCATCATCTGGGCATGGGGCCGCATCCCCCGCTCGACCCAGAGACGGACGCCGAGGCCGTCCGAATGGCCGGCGAGCGCCTGGGCGAGCGCCGCCCGCGCCTCCGGGGTGAGGCGCAGGCGGATCGACTCCGGGGCGGCCGTCCCCGACGCGCGGTTCGGCGCCATCGCTACCGTCCCCGAGGAGGTTCGCGGCCCCGCTTTACGTTCGCGGCCGGGCGGGCCCGGCCGTCAGCCCCCGGTGACGTCCCCGAGGAACTCCCGTACCGTTCCGACGAACTCCCGAGGCTGCTCGAGGATCGCGAGGTGGCTCGAGCGGGGAAGCACCCGCAGGTGCGCCGGCTCGATCCGCTCGTTCGCCTCGACCGCCGCCTCGAAGAAGAAGTCGTAGCGGCCGACGACCACGGCGGCCGGCACCTCGATCTTCGAGTAGTAGCGGCGTCCGTCCCATCGCGCGAGCGTGCCGTCGACCTCGAACTCGTCGCCGGAGCGACAGAGCATCGCGCGGTAGACGGCCGGCGACAGGCGCGTCGCCTTCCAGTCCTGCGGCCAGCTCCGCAGGAACCTCGCCTGGAACGGCTGCTGGATCGCCTCGGCGAGCGCGACGTACTCCGGGCTCGTGAACTGCCGCGCGCGCGTCAGCTCCCGCAGGCGCGCCCGCTGGCCGGGCGAGGCGGCGGCGACCATCCGCCGGTTCGCCGCCCGGACCTCCTCCGCGCTCCCGGCGGTCGCGCAGAGCAGCAGCGACGTGAGGTTGCGCTCGTAGCGGTGGGCGTACTCGAGCGCGACGAACCCTCCGGCGGAGTAGCCGAGCAGATGGAGCTCCCGGATCCTCAGCGCGCGCCGGATCGCCTCGACGTCCTCGGCGAGGTGGGCGACCGTATAGTCGGCGGTCCGCCGGGGGGCCCAGCTGTGCCCGACCCCCCGTGGGTTGATCAGGACGACCCGGAGGTTCGCCGAGGCGAGCCGCAGGAGCGCCCGCAGATAGTGGTAGGAGAGGCCGGGCCCGCCGGGGTGGACGAGGAGCGTCGCCGGCCCCTTCCCCTGGGCAACGTACTCGAACGCGCGACGCCCCGGGGCGTGCACCCGCCTCAGGCGCGCCACGCGGACCGGTACACGGTCCGCCCCAAAAGCGTCGCCGTTGAGCGTCTGCGGAGCGCCGACGGGAGCCTGCTCGCGACCGAGCGCGGCTCCGCGAGCGCCCGCCGTGGCCCGGTCCCCGTCGCGAGGCTCCCCGAGACGTCTCGCGGAACGTGAGGGACCCTTCCCTGCCCCTTGGGAAGGCGCCCTCTTCCCGCCGGCCGTGCCCCGTCCCGAGTCGCGCTCGACGCGCCGGTGGCGCTACTGGATCGGCCCGAGGTCGAGCTTGCGGAAGGCGGCGACGGCGGAGACGAACGCCACGAAGGCGAGGACGGCCAGGATGCCGAGCGCGACGAGGTCCGCTCGGCCGAGCGTGCCGTTGAACGCGTCGCGGATCGTGTTCGCCGCGTAGGTGAGCGGGTTGCCGTAGAACGTCGCGGCGAGGATCCGGGGCGTCCGCGACGTGATCGGGTAGTAGACGGTCGACAGGAAGATGACGAACAGCTGGAGGAACGACTGGATCGAGAAGTAGGCGTTCGCGGAGCGGAGCCGGGTGCCGAGCGCGATGAGGAGGCCGGCGAAGAAGATGCTCCCGAGCGCGACCGTGAGCAGCACGGCCCCGACGCCGAGCGGGGAGAGGGAGGCGATCCCGATGAACGGGAGGCCGACCAGCATCATGACGCCGACCCCGACCAGCGAGAACAGCAGCGTCGTGAGCACGAGCCCGCCGAGGTACTCCGAGCGCAGGAACGGCCCGGAGAAGATCTGCTCGGTCATCGCCCAGCGGCGGTCGAGCCAGAACAGGTTGCCCGAGATCACCCCGCCGGTGATCATCTGGAACGCGACCATGCCGGGGACGAGGAAGGCGGTGTACGAGCCGCCGGTGACGTTCGAGGAGATGATCGAGCTGAACATCGTGCCGAGCACCACGATCGTGATCACCGGCTGGCCGAAACGGATCAGGATCGTGAGCGGGTCCAGGTTCGACGTGAAGTTCCGTACGACCAGGCGGAGCACGGGGGGAAGCCTCATGTCAGGCCCCCGCCGGCGCGCCGGACGAGCTCCCCCGCCGGCCGCCCGGCGTCCGCCGAGCCGCCGTCGGTCGCCTCGGAGGCGTCATCGCCGATCATCCCGAGGAACGCCCCCTCGAGGGTCGCCTCCTCGACGGACATGCGGTCGAACTCGAGCGCGTGGCCATGGATCCACCGGCTGAGCCACGGAAGGAGCTCCTCCGCCCGCTCGGCGCGAAGGACGACCGAGCTCGCGGGGGAGGCGGCCTCGGCGGGGCTCACCACCGCCGCCCGCTGCCCGGCGAGGTCGCGCACGAGCTCGGCGCGCAGCTCAGGAAGGAGCGGGGTCGTGAGCTCGACCGAGATCTGGCGAGCGCCCCCGTAGCGTTGCTTGAGGGCGTCCGCCGTGTCGAGGGCCAGCAGCCTCCCCAGGTGGAGGATCGCGATCCGGTCGCAGAGCATGTCGGCCTCGTGGAGGATATGCGTCGTGAAGACGATCGACAGTCCGCGCTGGGCGCGCTGCCGAAGGTAGCGCAGGATCCGTCGGCGGGCGATGGCGTCCAGCCCGACCGTCGGCTCGTCGAGGAACAGGATCTCCATGTCGTGCATCAGCTCCCGGGCGACCTGGAAGCGGCGGCGCTCCCCTCCGGAGAGCGCCCACGGCTTGCGCTTGCGCGCCTGTTCGAGCTCGAACAGCTCGATCATCTCCTCCGCCCGGCTCTTCGCGACCTCCCGCGGGACCCCCCACAGGAACCCGTAGAGGGTGAGGTTCCGCTCGACGGTCACGAAGTCGAGCGACTCGGACTGCAGGACGACCCCGAGCCGAGCGCGGAGGGCGCGTCCGCCGGTGCGCACGTCCTGCCCGAGGACCACCGCCGTCCCTTCGGTCGGCGGCAGCAGGGTCGTCAGGATCCGGACGGTCGTGGTCTTTCCGGCGCCGTTCCGCCCCAGCAGTCCGAGGATCTCCCCCGGCCGAAGGTCGAAGGTGAGGTGGCGGATCGCGAACCGGCCCGGGGCGTACGAGAAGCCCAGGTCGCGGGTCTCGAGGACAGGCGCGAGCGAGGACGACATAGGTGCGGGGTCGCGCGGGGGAGCAGCGCGTCCGACTTCAGAGTTTCGCGGGACGTCTCCTCCGGATTCCGTGCGCGGCGTCTTGGCGGCGTACACTTCCGGCTCTGCCGCGACGATCGGCCCGAGCACCGCGGGCGACAGCCTTCCGGGGCGGCCCGCCGTACGGGCACCGCGCGGCTACCGTCCGCGGTATCGCGCCGGTGGCGACCTCGTGACGGATGCGGGCACCGGGATTTGAACCCGGGTTATAGGCTTGGCAAGCCTATGTGATAACCAGACTACACTATGCCCGCGTGAGGTCGCTACCGGCCCGCCTCCGCTCTCGGGAGGTTCTCGCCGCGCGCGGGGCGACTGGGAAGCGCACCCCGAAACGTCGGCCGTCCCTCCGGGCGCCCCCGACACGGGCCCCCACTATAAGCCCGGCCCGTGGGCGACGCGGCGCGATCGCCCCGGACGGCCCGGCGGCGCGGTTTCTCACAAGAGGCTATGGGGGCCGACCGCCTGCTCGGCCCGACGGACCGTCGGGCCCGGTCCGGGCCGACGCCGTGGAGATCGGATGAGCGACGTGTGGTCGGAGGGTGACGCCGCGGCGCTGACGCGCTCCGGGGAGCCGGCGCTCGTGCTTCGCGTCCGCTCGAGCCCGCAGCCGGTCGGTACCCGCGGCGTGCTCGACCTCTCGACCGAGCTCGGCCGCGCGCCGGGCGGCGAGGTCGAGTGGCTCGGACGCCGCTACCGCCTGGTCCGACCGTCGCTCGCCGACCTCCTCGGCACCCTGGAGCGCGGCCCGCAGATCGTCACGCCGAAGGACGCGTTCCACCTCGCGTACCTTGCCGGAGCGGCCCCCGGGGCGTCGCTCGCCGAGGCCGGTGCAGGCTCGGGAGCGCTGACCGTCGTGCTCGCCACGCTGGTCGGTCCGGCCGGCCACATCACGAGCTACGACCGCCGCCCGGAGTTCCTGGACGCCGCACGACGCAACGTCGAGCGCGCCGGCCTCGCCGGGCGCGTCGAGTTCCGTCTCCGCGACGTCGCGGCGGAGGGTCTGGAGGGGGTCGGCCTCGGCGGGGTCGTCCTCGACCTGCCGGAGCCGTGGGCCGTGGCGCGTTCGACGCGGGCCGCGCTCGCTCCGGGAGGCTACGTCGCGACGTACACCCCGACGTTCAACCAGCTCGAGCGCACCGTGCGGACCCTCCGGGACGAGCGGTTCGAGGAGGTCCGGGCCCTCGAGCTGATCGAGCGTCCGATCCACGTCGGCGACGGCGGCACCCGACCGGCGTTCGAGATGCTCGGGCACACCGGCTTCCTCGCCTCCGGACGGAAGGTCGACTGACCGTGGTCGTCCTCTCGCTGACGGTCGGCGGGGTCGTCGGGGTCCTCCTCTCCGCGGGGTTCCTCTGGTGGGAGATCGGGCGGTACGCGACCCCCCAGGTCCCGGTCACGGTCTTCGACGAACGCAAGCTCCTCGCCGCCTACACGGTCGGGCTGTTCGTCGGGGTCCCGTTCGCGGTCGCGTTCGTCCTGTTCGCCGCCTCCGCCGCGAACGGCGCCCTCCCGGGCGCCGCGTTGTTCCTCGCGCTGCTGGTCGGGGGGACGGAGGCCGCGCAGCACTTCGTGGCCCGCACTGCCTACTGGGGGAGCGGCCCGGCCGTGCCGTTCTACCTGGTCTCGTTCCGCGCGGGCATCGGCGGCATCCTTGCGCTGGCGGCGCTCGCGTCGTACCTCGGCGGCAGCGTCCGTCCGACCGCGCTGGGCGTCGGCTCGGCCGCTCTGGAGGCGCTCGCGCTCGTGGCGCTGGAGGTCGCCGGCGGCCTCCTCAGCCTGAGGGACCTGCGTCCGAGCTCCGCCCGCGTCGGGGGACCGCTCGCGGGCGCCCTGTTCGCGCTCGTCGCGTTCTTCCTCCTCGGGCTCGGGCCGAGCGCCGGGGCGACCGGGGCGCTCGCCGCCCCGCTCGTCGTCGCCGCGGGCGCCCTCCTCGCCTACCGTGGGCGGCGGGGGATCCTCGCCTCGGTACCGGCCCCCTCGACCGCCCCCCGGCCGCTCGAAGGGGGAAGCCGCTCCGCCTACGGGAGGACGACCCCGCTTCCCTCCCAGCCCGGGGAGAACGAGAGCCCCCCGCACTAGGGGTGCCCCCGGGGGTGGGCCGGCGCGCGCCGGCGAAGCGGCGGTCGTCTTCGATAGAATCATAAGGCGGTGCGCGTGGGCCCGACGGCATGCCCGGCGAGGTCGAGGAGCTGACGTTCGACCGCCGGGTTCGGGCGGCGTTCCGCAAGCACCGGGCGATCGTCTCGATCCTCGTGCTCGCGGTCGGCTTCTTCCTCACCATCCTCGCGCTCGGCTTCTTCACGCCGCTCAGCACGTCACCGCCGTTCCCGACGATCAACGGCGCGACCGACCACGGCGGCGCGAACTACAACCTCGTCTTCGTCATCCTCGGACCGATCCTGATCATCGTCGGCGGCTACCTGGTCGGCGCCTACTTCTACGCGCGCCGACGGTTCGAGCACCTGATGCTGACGAAGAGCAAGGCAGAGTTCCTGCGGAACCTCCCCGAGGTCGAGGAGCTCCTGTGGGACCTCACCCAGGCCGACGAGGTCCGTTATCAGAAGAAGCTCGCCGACCTCCGGCTGCGACGCTAGGCCCGGTCGCGGGGGCGACGGGCCGACTCCGCGTTAAGTAGCGTCCCCGGGTCGTCGCGGCGTGGCGACCGCCGCCGGCGGACCTCGGGACTTCACGTTCCGCCCGCTGCGCACGCCGGAGGAGTTCCGCCACGCCGAGACGCTGCAGCGGGAGGCGCCCGGCGCGGACGCCGCGCTCGCGGTCCCAGCGCCGACGCTGAGGACGCTCCAGGACAACGGCGGGCTCGTCCTCGGCGCGTTCGCGGACATCTACCTCGCCGGGGTCGCGGTCGCGGCGCTCGGCTGGGATGGCACGACCCTCTACCAGAACGTCCTCGCGACGGTCGTTCGCCCCGAGTACCAGAACCACCGCGTCGGATTCCGCCTCGGCGCCTTCCTGCGCGACGAGGTCCTCCGCCTCGGGCTCGGCGAGGTCCGCTGGGCGTTCGACCCGGTCCACCGCCCCAGCGCCTCGCTCTCCGTGCGTCGGTTCGGGGCCCGTCCGGACGCGCTCCTGGCGAACTACTACGGGCGTCTCGCCGAGCCGGACGGACCCCGCGACGAGAGCGATCGGCTGCATGTCCGATGGACGCTCGCCGACCCTGCGGTCGAGCGACGCCTCGCCGGCACCCTCCCCACGGCGACCGAGGACGCTGCCCGCCTGGACGGCGCCGCTCCGCTCGTCGAGACCGAGCTCGGGGAGAGCGGCCTCCGCCTGCCGACGGCCGTCGCCGAGCCGGACGGTCGGCGGGCGCACCTGGAGGTCCCGTTCGACCTCGCGTCGATACGCGCGCACGAGCCGGCGTCGGTCCGGCGATGGCGCCACGCCAGCCGCGACGCGTTCCGCGCGGCGTTCGACCTCGGCTACGTCGTCGACGACTTCGCGTCGGTCTCGATCGCCCACGAGCGACGCTGCTTCTACTTCCTCGGGCCGGCTCCGCCCCCGGCGGAGGCCGGCGCTCCGGCCGCGGCCCGGTAGGGCCGCTCCCGCCCTCCCGGGGCCCCCGCAAGGGGTTATCGGTCGGCAGGGCGGTACCGGGCCGAGGGAGGTCGACGACGTCGCTCTCGGCCCCGGGGCCGATGCGAGGGCTCCGTTTCCTGCCGGTCGTCCTGGGCCTGGCGCTCGCGATCGGGATCGTCGCGAGCCTCCTCGCGGTCGCCGCCCCGACGCCCCCCACGCCGCGCGCCGGGGAGCTGGTCGTCGATCTGCCGATGACGATGTGGGGACTGATCTTCCTGAGCCCGCTGCTGGTCGGCGTGACGGTCCTGGCGGCGCAGAGGATCCTCGACCGGCGCTCGGTCTCCCGGATCAGCAAGGTCGCCTTCGCGGTCCTGCTCGCGCTCGCGGTCCTCTTCGTCTACGTCCTGGTCGCCACGCACGGCTCGAGCTCGGGGACGATCTCCTACGTGAGCAGCCCGGCCCCCAAGAACCAGACGACCCCTCCGCCGCCGCACGGCGGCTCGGGGAACAGCTCGCCGGCCCCGGTCCCCGGCACGACGATCTTCAAGGTGACGGCCTGGATGGGCATCGCGATCGCCCTCGGGCTCACCGGCCTGGTCGCGCTCCTCGCGCTTCCCGGGGTGATCGGCCGGGTCGTCGGAGGGTCGCCGCGGTCCCCGCGCGCGCCCCCGGTCGACCGGGCGCGGGTCCGGGAGGCCGTCGCGGAGGCCGGCTCGGCGATCGACCGCGGCGAGGACGCACGAGAGACGATCGTCCGTCTCTACGTCCGGCTCCTCGGGGTCCTCGAGCCGCGCTTCGCGGGCGTACCGTACCTCACGGCGAGCGAGATCCGGACCGCGGTCCTCGAGCGCCTCGGGGTCCAGCCGCACGCGGCCCACGAGCTCACGCTGCTGTTCGAGGAGGCGCGCTACTCGACGCACCCGATGGGCCCCGAGGCGGCCGGGCGCTGCCGCGCCGTGTTCGGCATCGTGCAGGCCGACCTGAGCCGGACGAAGGCGACGGCGTCGTGAGGGTCGGCCGTGGGCGGAGCGTTCTCGGGCGGTTTTTCGATATCTAATTTCGCAAGGGGTTAACCGCGGAGCGCCCCTAGGGGAGGTGAGCGAGGGACGATGGCGGAGACCGCTCGCCTCCGGGTGTCCTCCTTCGGACTGATGCTCCTCGTTCTGGTCGTCGTCCTCGTCGGGGTCGGTTCGACCGTCCTCGTCGGGCCCGCGCCCCTCCTGCAACCCCGCCACGCCACGGAGACGAACTTCACGTTCTCGGCGCCGATGTGGGGCGCGCTGTTCTTCGGGCCGCTCTTGGTCGGCCTCGTCGCCTACGTGATGCGATGGGTCCTCGTGACCCGCGTCGCGTTCGCCCTCCGCGTCGCCGTGACCGTCCTGCTCGCGCTCGCCGTCGTCGCCGTGCTCTCGGCCGCGATCCTGCACGAGGGCTGGAACAAGAGCACGACCGTGACCCTCGGAACCGGCGGGAGCGGCTCGGGCGGAGGGGCGGGCGGCGCGCCGCCCGCGAACAACACCACCGGTCACCACGGCTCCGGGGGCGGGAACGGCTCGAACGGCACGGGGGACCCCGGGAACGGCTCCGGCCCCGGCAATTCGAGCAACGGCACCGGGGGCCATGGCGGCGGGAACAACACGACCGGCGGCAACAACGGGACCGGCGGGAACGGCAACGGGGGGCACGGCTCCGGCGGCCACAACAACTCGAGCGCGACCGTTCCGGGGGCGCGTTCGACCGGCGGCTTCCGCATCATCATCTCGAACTGGGTGTTCGTCGCGCTGGCGGGGGCGCTCTCGGTGACCGTCGGCCTGCTCTCCGTGCCGGGGGTCCTGTCCCGGCTGCTCGACCGACCCCGTAGCGGGGGCGGCACCGCCGGCGGACCGTCCGCGAAGGAGGTCCGACTCGCCTTCCACGACGCGCGTCTCGCGATCGAGTCCGGCGAGAGCGCGCGCGAGACGATCGTCCGGCTCTACGGCCGACTGCTCTCGGGGATCGGCGGCGGGGTGCACGGCCTGGAGAGCGCCACGCCGGAGGAGATCGAGCGCACCGTCCTGAGCCGGCTGCGGGTGCTGCCGGAGCGTTCGGCGGTCGTGACGCGGATGTTCGAGGAGGCGTGCTACTCGAACCACGCGCTCGGCGGGGCCGACGCCGAGCGCTACGTCCAGACGATGCAGGCCGTCGAGCACGACCTCGTCCACGGCGGGGCCGCGGCGTGAAGGCGCCGATCGGTTGGTGGTGGCCCCTCCTCGCGGGGGTCGCGTTGCTCGTCACGTTCGCCGCCGGGGATCAGTACTCCATCGCGGTGCCGGCCGCGACCGTCGCGGTCGTCGCCGCCGCGCTCTCGTTCGTCGAGCCGCTGCTCCAGCGGCGCACCGACCGGGCCCGCCGCGCGTTCGCCCCGCCGGTCCATCTCGGGAGCGTGCGCGAGGCGTTCACGGGCGGCGAGCCGGGCCGGGAGGATATCGTCCTGACCGTTGACCTCCTCGAGCGCCGCATCGTCCGGCCGGACCTCCCGGCCCGGACGGGGCCGGAGATCGCCGCGCTCGTCACCCTGCCGCCGGAGGAGTTCCGGCGCTACCTCGCCGGTCGCCTGGACGACCTCGAAGGACGCTCATGAACCTGGACGAGCCGATCCCCGAGCCTCCGGCGGAGCCCGTGCGCTGGACCCCGAGGACGTACCTGCTGCTCGCCTTCGGCGCCTTGCTCGCCGTCAGCTCCATCGCGCTGCGGGACCCGGTGCCGCTCTTCGCGGGGCTGCCGTTCCTGCTCGCGCCGGTGCTCGCCGGCCTGCACGTGCCCGTCGGCCTCGCCGACGTCGACCTCAGCTGGCAGACCGGCGGGCTCGGCGCCGACGTCGTCGTGACCGGGCTGCTCCGGGGGAACTTCGGCTCCTCCGCCCGGGACGTCGGGGTCGTCATGCCGGCGGTCGACGGGGTCACCGAGCTCGGTCCGATCCGCTACACGCGCGAGCCGACGGCGATCCGGTTCACGCTGCGCTGGCGGCTCCACGAGCCGTCGATCCTGACCGTTCCGCCGCCGCGGGTCGTCCTGCGCGACCCGCTCGGCCTCACCGAGCGCACGCTCGAGGGGGCGCGCCCGATCCTGATGCTCGAGCGCTACCCGCCCGGACTGCAGCGGACGGCCCAGCTCCGGCTCCAGCGCACGATCCCGGCGCCGGGGGAGAGCCGCTCGAGGACGATCGGCCCGAGCGGGGAGTTCTTCGGGATCCGCGCGGCGGACCCGAGCGAGCCGCCGCGGCGGATCAACTGGCGGGCGAGCGCGCGGGCCGGGCACCTGCTCGCGAACGACTACCAGCTCGAGCGCACGGGGGACCTCGTCGTCCTGCTGGACGTCCGCCCGAGCGACTACGGTCCGGAGTTCGACGAGCGCCTCCTCGGCGTCGCCCGCGCGGCGGTCTACGGCATCGCCGAGTCGTTCCTGCGCGCCAAGGTCCGCATCGGGTTCGCGGCGTTCGGGGAGTTCGTCGAGGCGGTGCCGCTCTCGACCGGGCGCATCCACCGCGTCCGCCTGCTCCGGGCGATCCTCGCGTCGCGCCGCGCGGAGGTCGCCGGGCCGAGCGAGCGGTGCGCGCTCGGGCTGCGCCGGTTCTACCGGCCCGGCGTCACCGTCCTCGTCGTCTCGAGCTGGGCGGGCGACCCGACGTTCGACCTCGTGCCGTACGTCCGTCGCCAGGGGTTCCCGGTCGTCCTGCTGAGCCCGTCCCCGCTCCCGATGCGCCGGGGGACCGGAGGGCTCGACCCGGCGGACGAGCCGATCGCCGTCCGCCTCGAGCGGCTCGAGCGCCGCGTGCGGCTCTCCGACCTCTGGGTCCACGGGCCGGTCGTCGACTGGGACGACTACTGGACGCTGGAGCCGCTCGCGCGGGTCCTGCGGCGTCCGACGTATCGGAGGGTCTCGTGAGCGTCCCCTCCGGGCGGCCCGACCAGGGGGGCGGCTTTGCGACGACCGCGCTGTTCGCCTTCTCCGCCGGCCTCTTCGGCCTGGTCGGGGGCCTTCCCGACTACGCGGGCCCCGCGATCGGGGTCGGAGGGGTCGTCGTCTCCTCCGTCTGGCGCCTCCGAAGGGGCTCCCGCGCCGGGCTCCGGACCGCCCTCTCGGTCGCGCCGGCGCTGGTCGCCCTCGCCGTCCTCGCGCTGACCTCGCCGCCGGTCGACGCCGCCGAGCTGTTCGGCGGGCTCGCCGGGCTCGCGTTCCTCCTCTGGCTCGCCGACGACCCCGCGCGCGCGAGCGGCGGCGGGCGACGGGCCGCCCCGACGATCGCGCTCGCGTCGCTCGCGGTCGGCCTCGCGTGGGCGATCAGCCTGTCGCTGCCGGCGTCCGCCCCCGAGATCGGGGTCGCCGCCGGGCTCCTCGCCGCGGCGTTCGTGCTGCTCGCGATCCTGCTCGGGCGGCCGCAGTCGCTCACCTCGGGCGCGAGGCAGCATGCTTAGGAGCCCCTCCGCGTTGGGTCGACCGGCGCGGCTCACGCCGCCGCCCGGGTACCGACGAAGGGTCCCTCCCGACTCAACGCGGACGGGTCGTCCGCCGAGCGTGACGCGAGGACAACCCCGGTGTCCGATACCCCGGCCGGGGTCAGACCGCCGAGAGGGCAGCCGCCTACGGTGACGCGGATCGTTACGGACGGGGCACATCGGCCGCGCCGGGCCGGCCCCGTTATGAGGGCGCGCCGTCCCGCGGAGAGGACCCGATGAACTCGGAGGGCGCGAAGGCGGTCGCGGAGAAGGTCCGCCAGTCGGTCCGCACCGCGGTCGTCGGGCGGACGCAGGCCGTCGAGACGATCCTGACGGGGCTCGTCGCCGACGGCCATCTGCTCATCGAGGACCTCCCCGGGCTCGGCAAGACCCTGATGGCGCGGTCGTTCGCGCTCGCGCTCGGGCTCGGCTTCCAGCGGATCCAGTTCACCGCCGACCTCCTTCCCCACGACATCACGGGGAGCGAGATCCTCGACGCCGGCAAGGGGACGTTCACGTTCCGGCCCGGCCCGCTGTTCACGAACGTCCTGCTCGCGGACGAGATCAACCGCGCGCCGCCGAAGGTCCAGTCGGCGCTGCTCGAGTCGATGCAGGAGTACCAGGTGACGAGCGAGCGGACGACGTACGCCCTGCCGCGGCCGTTCCTCGTCCTCGCGACCGAGAACCCGCTGGAGCTCGAGGGGACGTACCCGCTCCCCGAGGCGCAGGTCGACCGGTTCCTCCTCCGCCTGCGCGTCGGCTACCCGGACGTCGAGGAGGAGCGCACGATCCTCGCCCGGCGGCGCGCCCGCAAGGACGACCGCGTCGACGCCCCCAAGGTGATCGACCTCGCGACGTTCCGCACCCTGCAGCTCGCGGTCGAGTCGGTCGAGATCGACGCGTCGGTCGCCGGCTACATCGTCGACCTCGTCCGCGCGACGCGCGACGACGCCCGCAGCGAGGTCGGCGCCTCCCCGCGCGGCTCCCTCGCGCTGCAGAAGCTCGCGCGCGCCCGCGCGCTCCTCGCCGGGCGCGACTACGTCGTCCCGGACGACGTCAAGGCGCTCGCCGAGCCGGCGCTCGCGCACCGGATCCTCGTGAAGCCGGAGCCGTGGATCCGCGGGATCCGCGGCGAGGCGATCGTGCGCACCGCGCTCGAGAAGACGGCGGTGCCGAAGTCGCGCGCGGCGGCGCCGGCCGCAAAGGGCTTTTGAGCGGAGCCCCGCTCGGCGGCCCGATGGCCGAGCTGCCGCTGGTCGTCGTCGCGGACCCGATCGACCGCGACGCGCTCGCGACGCTCCGGGCGGGTCCGTGCCGCGTCGTCGACGCGAGCGCGGCCCCCGCCGAGCTCGCCGGCCACCTCGGCGCCGCCTGGGGGCTGATCGTGCGGAGCCGCACGCGCGTGACGGCCGCGCTGATCGCGGGCGCCCCCCGCCTCGCGCTCGTCGCCCGCGCCGGGGTCGGCCTCGACAACGTCGACGTCGACGCGGTGCGTGCCCGCGGGATCCGGGTCGTCAACGTCCCGCAGGCGGCGACGACGAGCGTCGCCGAGCTGACGGTCGCGCTCTGCCTGCTGCTCGTGCGGGAGCTGCTCCCGTCGATCGCGGCGACGCGGGCCGGCCGGTGGGAGAAGGGCACGCACGGCCACGAGCTCGCCGGCCGCACGGTCGGCTTCGTCGGCTACGGGCGGATCGCCCGGGAGGTCGCGGCGCGCCTGGCGCCGTTCGGGGTCCGGACCGTGGCGTTCGACCCGTTCGTGGCGGCCAGCCCCGACCGGACCGAGCTCCTCCCGCTGGAGCGGCTGCTCGGCGACGCCGACATCGTGAGCGTCCACGCCGCCCTCACCCCGGAGAACCACCACCTGATCGACGCCCGGGCGATCGCGGCGATGCGGCCGGGGGCGTTCCTCGTCAACGTCGCGCGCGGCGCGCTCGTGGACGAGGCGGCGCTCCTGGACGCGCTGCGCCGCGGTCACCTCGCCGGCGCGGCGCTGGACGTCTACGAGGTCGAGCCGCCGGGCCGGCGCGAGCTCCTCGAGGACCCCCGCGTGATCCCGACGCCGCACCTGGGGGCGTCGACCGAGGAGGCGCAGCGCAGGGCCGGCGCCGGGGTCGTCGCCGAGGTCCTCCGGGCCCTCGAGGAGGGCCGCGCGCCGTCGCACGTCGCCCCGGAGGCCCGATGACGTTCGACCCGGAGACGACGACGTTCCTGATCGCCGGACCGGTGCGGATCCACCCCCGCGTCCTGCGCGCGATGTCGACCCCGTCGCTCAACCACCGCGGCGACTACTTCCACGCGGTCGTCCAGGAGGTCCGCGACCTCCTGCCGGTCGCGTTCGGGACGAAAGGCCAGCAGGTCGTCCTGACCGGGAGCGGGACGGCGGGCCTGGAGGCGGTCTACAGCTCGCTCGTCCCGAAGGACGGACGGACCGTCGTCGTCACCAACGGCAACTTCGGCGACCGCTCGGAGGCGATCGTCCGGCGCTACGCGCCGAACGTCACGACCGTCCGCGCGCCGTGGGGGCAGGGCCTGCCGGTCGACGAGGTGCGCGCCGCGCTGGAGGCGGGCGACGTCCGGGCCGTCTGCGTCGTCCACAACGAGACGAGCGTCGGCCTCGTCAACGACCTCGGCGCGATCGCCCCCGCGGTCCGCCAGGCGGGGGCGCTGTTCCTGGTCGACGGGATCAGCGCGGTCGCCGGCATCCCGCTGCCGATCGACCGCTGGGGGGTCGACGCGGTCGTCGCCGGGAGCCAGAAGGGGCTCGCCGCCCCGGCCGGCCTCGCGCTCGTCCACCTCTCCGAGCGGGCGGTCGCCGCGCTCCACCCCGGGACGTACTACCTCGACCTCGCCGCCCATCTGACCTCCCTCCAGAAGAACGACACCCCCTGGACCCCCGCCGTGCCGCTGTTCCTCGCGCTCCGGGAGGCGCTCGTGCTCCTCCGCGAGGAGGGGCTCGAGCGGCGCCTCGAGCGCACGCACCGCCTCGCCGAGGCGGCGCGCGCCGCCGCGGGGGCGCTCGGGCTCGAGCTGTTCCCGGACCGACGGTTCGCCTCCGACACCGTGACGGCGCTCCGCAACCCGGAGGGCCTCGGCGACCCCGAGGTCCGCAAGGTCCTCGAGCGGGAGTACAACGTGCTCGTCCAGGGCGGCCAGGGGGCGCTCGTCGGGAAGATCTTCCGCCTCGGCCACATGGGGATCGCCGACTGGCCGGACCTGCTCGTGACGTTCGCCGCGCTCGAGCGGGTCCTCTCGAAGCACGGGCGCCTCCCCCGTCCCGGGGCGGCGCTCGCCGAGGTCGTCGCGCGGATGCCGTAGGCGCCCGAGCGCCGGGCCCCGGCTACAGGTCGACGATCACGCGGGCGCGCCCGGCCGCCGGGTCGAAGAGGAGGTCGTGGTAGGTCACCGCCTTCACCTCGGTGCGGGCGACATGGCGGGCCGGGTCGTAGCGCTCGCCGGCGACGCGCGCCCGGACCGACGTGCACGGCCGGCCGGCCGTCCGCGCGACGATGCGTCGGCCGAGGAAGCCGTCGCTCTCGGCGAGCACGAGGAGCTCGCTCAGGAAGGCGACCGTCAGCTCCGCCGGGTCGCGTCCCGCGGCGGTCACGACGCGCTCCTCGCGGGGCCGCACCCGACGGGGTTCGGCGAGCAGCGCGTACAGCGCGAGCCCCAGGCCCTCGAGGAGCGTCGCGGGCGTCGGGCCGGTCGCCCAGAGGCCGATGTCGGCGGTCGTCGGGAACGACCCCCACCGTCGGGCTCGGCGGGGAACGGTCGAGCGCGCCAAGGCGGGCCGGGCGAGCCGTCGAGCGGGTTTAAGCGACCGTCGCGCTCCGGCTCGGCCACGCATGCGCGCGTCGTTCGTCGTGCCGACCCTCAACGAGGAACGCTCGATCGGCGGCGTGCTGCGGACGTTCCGGGCCGCCGCCGAGGAGGCGAACCGCACGACGCTCCGGGAGCGGCCGCTCGACTGGGAGCTCCTCGTGGTCGACGGCGCGTCGACGGACCGCACCGCGGCGATCGCGGAGGCGGAGGGGGCCCGCGTGCTCGTCGAGCGGCGCCGGGGCTACGGGCGCGCCTACAAGAGCGGCTTCCGCGCGGCGGCCGGCGAGGTGATCGCGACCTCCGACGGCGACGGGACGTACCCGGTCGAGACGATCCCCGCCGCCGTCCGGCGGCTGCTGGACGACGGGATCGACTTCCTCAGCGGCGACCGCATGAGCGGGATCACGCGCCGGTCGATGACGACCGAGCACCGCTTCGGCAACGGGGTCCTCAACCTGTTCCTCGGGATCGCCTACCATCGCTACCTCGCCGCCCTGCCGGGCGGCCGCCTCGTCGACAGCCAGAGCGGCTACTGGGTCTTCCGCCGGGACGTCCTCGAGCGGGTCCACCTCACCTCGGACGGGATGGCGTTCAGCGAGGAGCTCAAGCTCGAGGCGATCGTCCGGGGCCTGCGGTTCGTCGAGGCGCCGATCGCCTACGGCGAGCGCGCGACCCCGCCGAAGCTCCAGAGCGGCCGCGACGGGATCCGCAACCTCGTCTTCCTCGCGACCAAGCGCCTCGCGATCGCCCGGGAGATCCGCCGCGGCGCGCCGGTCCCGTTCGCCCACGGCGAGGGACCTTCCGTCCCGCCGTGAGCCCTACTGCGTCTTCCCGGAGCGCTCGCGCGACTTGACGCGCAGGCCCTTGTAGCCGCAGCGCCGGCACTGCACGGCCTTCGGCGGGTTCCTCGCCGAGCAGTTCATGCAGATCTTCTTGTTGAGCAGGCGCTCGACCGCCTCGGGGAACGGCATCGGGTCGGCGCCGACGGCCGTTCGCTATAAAACGTCCCCCGGCCCGGGGGCGACGCGATGACGGCGACCGACCGCGCTCCCGACTCGTACTCGCTCGAGGAGGGGGAGCTCGCGGTGCGGCTCGCGCGGTCGGCCGTCGGCCGCGCGGTCCGGGCGCCGGGGACGGTCGAGCTGCCGGCGCCGCTCCCCCCGAGCTTCTCCGAGCGCCGCGGGGTCTTCGTGAGCTGGTATGCTCACCCCGGGCATCTCCTGCGCGGCTGCGTCGGGTTCCCGCGCGCCGTCCTCCCGCTCGCCGAAGGCGTCGCGGAGGCCGCGGTCTCGGCGGCGCTCGCCGACCCGAGGTTCCCCCCGGTCGGGCCGGAGGAGCTGGCGGGCCTCGTCGCCGAGGTCTCGCTCCTGAGCGCCGCGAGCCCGCTCGCGCTCGCCGACCGCCCCCGCGCCGTCCGCGTCGGCGTCGACGGTCTCGAGGTCGAGCGGGGACGCCACCGCGGACTGCTGCTCCCCCAGGTCGCGCCGGAGCAGGGGTGGGGTCCGCTCGAGTTCCTGGACGGTGCGTGCGAGAAGGCCGGCCTCGCGCCGGGGGCCTGGCGCTCGCCGGACGTCCTCGTCCGGTGCTTCCAGGCCGAGGTCTTCCGCGAGACGTCGCCGTCCGGCCCGGTGGTCCGGCTCACGCCGGGGCCGCGCCGGCGAGCCGGGTGAGCGACGCGGCGCAGCGGACCCCCTCGAACTCCCAGCTCCGCACGTCCGGACCGGGCGGTAGCGGCGCGTCGACGACCTCGATCGTCTCGGCGAGGAGCTCGCGCGCGAGCGCGTCGCGGCGGGCGTCGATCGCCCGGCGGAGCGCCCCCTCCGCGCTGACGACGATGCGCACCGGCTCGCCGTAGCGCAGGCGGAGCTCCTTGCGACGCTGCTGCAGGCGGCGCGCGAGCTCCCGGCACCAGCCGTCCTCGAGGAGCTCGGGGGTCGGGCGCCGCGGGAGCGCGGCGAGCCGGAGGCCGTCCGCCTCGTGGACGACCCACGCCTCGGGGTCGAGCTCCTCCGCCTCGCGGAGCCGGCGGACGCGCCGGACGTTCAGCTCGTCGGCGAGCAGACGGTCGGCGTCGTCGCCGAGCGCCGCCGGCGCCTCGCCGAGCTCCCCGTAGAGGCGGAGCTCGGCGAGGGGGATGCGCGACTTCACGCCGGCGCTCTGGCGCAACGCACGGCCGAGCTCGACGGTCGACCGCAGCCGCTCCATCGCCTCCTCGAGCGGGACGTCGCGCTCGGCGAGCGGTCCGGGCCAGCCGGCGAGATGGACCGAGCTCGCCCCGCGCGCGTAGTCGTGGCCCCCGACCTCCTGGTACGTCCGCTCCGCCGCGTACGGCAGCAGCGGGGCGATTGTGCGCGCGAGGCCGACCAACGCGTAGGAGAGGGTCGCGTGCGCCTCGGCCCGCGGCCCCGGCCCCTCCTCGCCCCAGAAGCGCGGCCGGGAGCGGCGGAGGTACCAGGTCGAGAGGTCGTCGACGAACGCGCGGACCGCGGAGGACGCCGGCCTCGGGTCGAAGCCGTCCAGCGCGCGCTCGACGCTGAGGCGGGTCGCCTCGAGGCGGGAGAGGAGCCATCGGTCGAGCCGTCCGGTCGGCCGGGGCGCGCCCCGCTGGGGAGGAAGGTGGTCCTCCGCGGCGTTGGAGAGATGGAAGTCGACGACGTGGCCGAGCGTGCCGACGGTGCGGTGGGCGGCGCGGGCGAACTCCGCCGGGACGACGCGGATCCCCTCGGTGAAGTCGATCGCGAGGAACCCCCACCGCGCGGCGTCGGCGCCGAGCTCGTCCAGGAAGCCGAGCGGCTCGAGGGCGTTCCCCTTCGACTTCGACATCTTGCGGCCGGAGTCGTCGAGGACGAGGCCGGTCGTGAGGCAGGCGCGGTACGCCGGCCGGTCGAAGAGCGTCACGGCGAGGACCAGGAGCGAGTAGAACCAGCCCCGCGTCTGGTCGAGGCCCTCGGCGACGTAGTCGAGCGGCGCCCCGGGCTCGAACGGCCCGGCTTCGAACGGATGGTGGAAGGCGGCGAACGGCGCCGAGCCGCTGTCGTACCAGGCGTCGATCGTGTACGGCTCGCGGCGCGCCGGCCGCCCGCAGGTCCGGCAGGCGAACGGAAGGCGGTCGACCTCGACGCGATGCGGGTCGAACGTTGCCGGGAGCGGCGCGCCGCTCCGTTCGGCGAGCTCGGCGAAGCTCCCGACGCAGCTCGCGTGGCCGCTCTCGCAGAGCCAGATCGGCAGCGGCGTCCCCCAGTACCGGCTGCGCGAGAGCGCCCAGTCCTTCGCCTCGACCAAGAAGTTGCCGAAGCGGCCGTCCCGGAGGTACGCCGGCACCCACGTCACCGTCCCGTTCAGCTCCACGAGACGTCGGCTGACCCGTGAGGTCCGGACGAACCACGAGTCCATCGCGCGGTAGAGGAGCGGCGAATCGCACCGCCAGCAGAACGGGTAGGTGTGCCGAACGCTCTCGGAGCGGAAGAGGAGCCCCCGCGCGGCGAGCTCCGCCTCGAGGATCGGGTCCGCCGCCTTGAACGCCTTGCCGTCGACCGACGGGACCTTCGCGGTGAACCGCCCCCGGCCGTCCAGCGGGTCGAAGACGCCGACGCCCTCCCGCGCGCCGACGCGGTAGTCGTCCGGGCCGAAGCTCGGCGCGACGTGCACGACGCCGGTCCCTTCGTCGGCCGTGACGAAGTCGTCGGCGACGATCCGGAACCGTCCGGCCGTCCTCTCCAGCACGTCGAACGGGGGCCGATACGTCCGGCCGACGAGCGCGCTGCCGTTCACGCGCTCGACGACCGGCGCCTCCGGCGGGACGAACCGCGTCCGCGCCCCCTCGGCGACGACGACCTCCGAGCCGTCCTCGAGCCGCACGACCGCATAGTCGAGGTCGCCGCGGACGGCGACCAGGAGGTTCGCCGGGAGCGTCCACGGCGTCGTCGTCCAGACGAGGAGCGACCGCCGTCCGCCCGCCGGCTCGTCCAGCGGGAACCGTACCGTCACCGAAGGGTCGGTCGTCTCGTGGTAGCCCTGGGCGACCTCGTGGGAGCTGAGGGTCGTCTCGCAGCGGGGGCAGTACGGCAGGACGTAGTGGCCCTTCTCGAGCAGTCCCCGGTCGAACAGCTGGCGCAGCGACCACCAGACGCTCTCGATGTACGGCGCGTCCATCGTGCGGTACGGATGCCGGTAGTCGAGCCAGTAGCCGAGGCGCTCGCTCAGCTGCTCCCAGACGGCGGCGACCCGCAGCGTGTCGGCCCGGCAGGCGTCGCAGAACTTCTCGACCCCGAACGCCTCGATGTCCTTGTGCGAGCGCAGGCCGAGGCGCTTCTCGATCTCGATCTCGACGGGAAGCCCGTGGCAGTCCCAGCCGGCCTTCGGACTGACGACGCGGTAGCCTCGCTGGCGCCGGTACCGCAGCTGGACGTCCTTCAGGATGCGGGAGATCAGGTGGCCGAGGTGCGGCGGGCCGTTCGCGGTCGGGGGTCCCTCGCAGAAGCGGAACACCGGCCCGTCGGCGACGCCGGCGACGACGAGGTCGGGGACCCCCTCCCGGCGCCAGTAGTCGGCGACGCGCCGCTCGAGCTCGTGCGGCGAGCCCGTCTCGGGGCCGTCCGTCTCCTCCGGCATCGGCGGGCGCGACCGGGGGCGGGGATAAAAGCCGGTTCGCGCGTCAGCGGCGGAGGCCGAGGGGCGGGGGGCTCCACGACTCCGGTCCGACCCGGCTCGTGCGGTGCGCGCGCACGACGCGCCCCTCGTGCGCGAGGAGGTGGCTCGCCGGACCGAGGACGATCTCCGGGGAGCGGACGAACGCGGCCCGGGCCCCTTCCAGGTAGACGCTCTCCGCCTCGACGCGCTCGACGTAGACCTCCGCCTCCCGGCCGAGGACCCAGCGAAGAGGGTTCGGCAGCGGGCCGGCGAGGCGGAGCGAGCGGCAGCGCACCGTCCCGAGCCGCGCGTCGCCGGCGAAGCGGGCGACGACGGCCGTCGCCTCGAGCGCCCCGGGGACCTCGGCGCGCCCGCCGAGGTCGATCGCCGTCGCGCGCAGGGCGGGGGCCGACGTCTCCCCGCGGATCCGCAGAAGGCCGTCCGAGCGGAGCTCGGCGGCAACGCGCACGACGCCGGCGAGCTCGGCGGCGCCGGCGCGGACGGTCGCCCGCGCCTCCAGGCGACCGTCCGTCCGAAGCCGGCCGGTGACGGTGAGCGCTCCGCGGACGTCCAGCGAACCCGAGAGCGCGAGCTCGCCGGCGGCGAGCTCTCCCCCGACGACGACGGTCCCTCGCAGCCGCGCGCGGGCGACCTCGACGTCGCAGTCGACCTTGACGACGCCGTCGACGGTCCACCGCGCCGCCCGGATCCCGTCACGGCGGCTCGTTCCCCGGTCCGTCACGGTTCCGGCGAGAGGCGGACGCGGCGGCGTCGCGCCGGGGCCGGAGCCCGAGGAGGCCACGGGAGGGAGCGTCGCCGCCGGCATCGTCCGCTCCTTTAGCCGACCGGGGGAAGATGCAAGCGACGGTGGGTCGCCATCGAGCAGAGGTCCTCTGCCACAAAGAGACCACGGGCCCGGGCGCGCGCCGCGGCCTCGGGGTTCCGGACGCCGAGCTGCATCCAGACGGCCGGGATCCCCCGGGCGATCGCCTCGTCGACGATCCCGGGGACGGCGTCGCTGCGCCGGAAGATGACGGCGAGGTCGACGCGAAGATCCGCCGGGATCGACGCGAGCGAGGCGAACGACCGCTCCCCGAGCACGCTCGGCAGGGCCGGATTCACCGGCACGATCCGGTATCCCTGCCTCTTCAGGTAGAGGGCGACCTCGTTCGAGTCGCGCTCGGGTTTGTCGGAGAGCCCGACGACCGCGACCGTCCTCGCCCCGGAGAGGACACGACGCAGCTCGTCGTCGGAAGGGACCATCGGTCCGGGGGCACGAACGACCCTAGATGACCCTGTCGCCCGGCCGCCTAGCCTGGCAGCTCGGGCGGAGGCCCGGCCCGAGGGCGGCCGGTCCAGTACGCCAGCCCGA
>JASHSA010000038.1 GCA_030037035.1 Thermoplasmata archaeon | reverse complement strand
CCCTCCCGAGCGTCGCTCCGTAGCGCGGTCGGGGGGTCGCTCGCGCCGGCGGCCGAGCAGGGTGCGGAAGGCCTACAGAACGCTCCGAGCCGGTCCTGGACGCCGCCTGCCAGGGAGGCGGGGGGCATCGCGCCGAGCAACCTACTGAATTATTGTCCGACGCCGCTACGCCGTCCGTGCCCGAAGGACGCCGTCGGCTCGCCGCGATCATGTTCACCGACATGGTCGGCTACTCGGCGCTCACCCAGCGCGACGAGCCCCTCGCCCTCAAGCACGTCGAAGAGCAGCACCGGCTGCTGAAGTCGGTGTTCGACCGGTTCGGGGGCCGGGAGGTGAAGACGATGGGCGACGGGATGCTCGTGGAGTACGACAGCGCGCTCGACGCGACCGAGTGCGCGGTCGCGATGCAGCGGCGGTTCTTCGAGCGGAACCGGGACACGACCGGGGAGCGGATCGAGATCCGCGTCGGGATCCACGTCGGGGACGTCGTGCACTCCGGCAGCGACGTCTACGGGGACGCCGTGAACATCGCCTCCCGCATCGAGCCGCTCGCCGAGCCCGGCGGGGTCTGCGTCTCCGGGCCGGTCCACGAGCAGGTCCAGAACAAGATCCCGTACCCGCTGCGACCGCTCGAGCGGGCGTTCCTCAAGAACATCCAGACCCCCGTCAGCGTCTACCGGCTCGAGCTGCCGTGGACCCCGCCGAGCCTCTCCGAGGCGACCCCGTTCACGGACCGCAAGGAGGAGCTCGACCGACTGCGCGCCGCGCGGGCGAACGTCGGGGAAGGCGAGGGCGTCGCCGTGGCGATCGCCGGGGAATCCGGGGTCGGCAAGAGCCGCCTGATCGACGAGTTCGTCGCCGGCGCCGAGAAGGACGGCGCCCGCGTCCTGCGCGGTCGGGGCGACCCGGCGGGCGCGTCGGTCCCGTTCGCCCCGTGGTCCGAGGCGGTGCGCGACTTCGCCCGGGAGGCCCCGAACCCGCTCCTCTACAAGGTCTGCGCCGACTGCGCCGCCGAGGTCACCCAGCTGGTCCCGGAGCTGAGGGGGCGCCTCGGTCCGGGGGCGGAGGCGGCGCCGGCCCCGGAATCGTCCCAGGTGCGCCTCTTCGACGGGATCCTCCGGTTCCTCGAGAACATGGGCCGGGAGGCCCCGGTCGTCGTCGTCCTGGACGACCTCCAGTGGGCCGACGCCGCCTCGCTCCACCTCCTCGACTACGTCGCGCGGCGGCTCCACGGACGCCGCGTGCTCGTGATCGGCGCCTACCAGGAGGAGCCGGCCCGCGACCGTGGCCGGCTCGAGCCGCTGCTCGAGCGGCTCGTCCGGGAGCGCCGGCTGGAGGTGATCCCCCTCCGGCGGCTCGATCCCGCGACGTCCCTGCAGATGGTCCGCGGGATGCTCAAGGGACGCCTGCCGACCTCCGGCGGGCCGCTCGCCTCGCTCCTGGTCGAGAAGTCCGGCGGCAACCCGATGGTCCTCGAGGCGATCGTCCGCTCGCTCGTCCGGGACGGCTCGCTCGTCTGGACCGAGGAGGGATGGACCCCGAAGGTCGGGGTCGACATCCGGCTCCCCCCGGGGGTCCAGTCGGTCATCCGCCAGCGGCTCGCCGAGCTCGACCAGCCGACCGTCGACCTCTTGCGTCAGGCGAGCGTCCTCGGCTCGCAGTTCACGTTCGACGCGCTCCAGCGGCTGAGCGGCGTCGGCGCCGACGAGCTCCTCGGCCGTCTCGAGGGGGCGATCGGGGACCGGATCCTCGAGGAGCGGCCGTCCGGCTCCGGCCGCTCGACGTACGCGTTCACCGACCGGCTCCTCCAGGAGACGCTCTACGAGGAGATCAGCCTCGTGCGTCGGGCCCGGTACCACGCGAACGCCGCCCGCGTCCTCGAGGCGCTCGCCGCCGAGGGGGTCCCGACCCCCGCCGCGGAGCTCGCCCACCACTTCGTCCGCGCGAGCGACTTCGACAAGGCGCTCGACTACACCCTCCGGGCCGCCGAGGAGGCGGTCCGGCTCCACGCCCGGGAGGAGGCGCTGCACCAGTACGAGCTCGCCCAGGAGCTCCTCGAGGCCCGGCCGGACCCGAAGCGACGGGCGGAGGTCCTGTTCCGTCTCGGCGAGCAGTACGACCTGCTCGGACGCCACACCGAGGGCTACCGCGCGATGCGGGAGGCCGCGGAGACCTACGAGCAGCTCGGCCTCAACGTCGAGGCCGGCGTCGCCCACCGGGGGATCGCCCGGCGGATCTCCGCCCACAACGAGCCGGTCCGGGCGATGGAGCACCTCGAGAAGGCGCGACGCCTCCTCGAGGCGGAGGCCCCGGGGATCGAGCTCGCCCGGCTGTACGACGCGATCGGCGTGCTGATGTTCCAGGAGGTCCGCCTGCGCGAGGCGGCGGAGAACTGGAGCCGCGCGATCGAGATCGCCGGGAAGGTCGGCGCCCCGACCGTCGAGGCGTCGGCCCGGATGATGCTCGCGTCGGTCGTCCCCCCCGGCGAGAGCGCCCGGGTCTGGGAGCACCTCGAGATCGCCCTCGGCCTCGCCACCCGGACGGAGGCGCGCGCGGTCGTGCCGAACGTCCTGATGCTGAAGGCGATCGCGCTCCTGCAGATCCGGGGGGACGCCCGGGCCGCCCTGCGGGCCGCGGAGGACGCGATCGAGTACGCCCGGCGGGGCAAGGACGTCCGCTTCGAGATGGCCGTCAAGGGCGGCCTCCTCACGTACATCGAGTGGCGGATCGGCGACCTCGGGCGGGCCGAGCGCACGGCGCTCGAGCACCGCACGTTCGCTGCCGGCGACCCCCGCCGGGAGCGGTCGACGGCGATCGTCGTCCTCGCCGAGGTCGCCCTCGCCCGGGGGGAGGTCGACCGCGCCGAGCAGCTCCTCTGGGAGGCGGAGCGGCTCCTCTCCGAAGGCGGCGACTGGACCGACCGGGCGCACACGCACATCGTCCTCGGTCGGTGCGCGCTGCGGCGGGGGAGGCCGACCTCCGCGGTCGAGCACCTGCGCACGGCGAACGAGCTCAGCCGGAAGGCGGGACCTCCGGCGATGGACGCGCTGTTCCTCCTCGAGGGCCTCGGGCTCCTCGTCCGGGCCCACCTGGACGCGGGGAACGCCGAGGGGGCGGAGGCGAGCCTCCGCGAGCTCGCCGACCTCGCCCGCACGTCGGGCGAGGAGCTGGGAAGGGCCTACGGTGCCCGGGCGGAGGGATGGGTGCGGAGCCACCGGGGGGACCTCCCCGGCGCGATCGCGGCGCTGGAGGAGTCGAACGCGCTCTGGCGGAGGCTCGGCTGGCAGTACGAGTGGGCCCAGACCCAGCTCGGCCTCGCCGGGGTGCTCGGCCCGGCCGGCCAGACGGCGAGGGCCGCCGAGCTGAGCGAGCAGGCCTCCGAGTTCCTCTCGAAGGTCGGCGTCCGCGCGGAGGACCGACCGGGGTAGGTACCGCTCCGACCGTGCCCTGGGCCGGGGTCGGCGCGCCCTGCCTGCGCAGGGCAATGGACCCGGGCGGGTCCGCGGAGGTTCGTCGGTGAGCGTCTACGGAGGTCGGCTCGGAGGACGCTCCGTACCTCGATTGAGGACGGTGATCAGGCCGGTGATGAGGAGGACGACGAACGACACGAGGCCGACGATCAGGAGCAGGAGCGAGACCCACAGCTCCGGGTCCTCCCAGCGGGTCCCGTCGCCGGGGAACGGAAAGTAGCTGTAGAGCACGATCGAGACCGCGAACCCGACGAGCGACGCGAGCGCGGCGAGGGTCATCCTCTGCACGAGGCGTCCTCGACCCCGGAGGCTGGGAGGCTACTCAAAGGCTCCAACCCGACTCGCACGGCGTCCGCTCACGGACCCGACCGGTACACGCGGGTCCGACCGGACCGGGGACCCCGCGGACCGCGGGCGACGGGGGACCGGTCGGGCATCGTTCCGGGAGGAGGCCATCTAATGAGGGCCCGTCGCCGGTACGCCGACGAGGCACCCGTGGAGAAGTCGTGTCCGGACTGTGGGGCTGAGGCCGAGTACGTCGAGGCGACGGCCCGGGTCCTTCAGGGGACCTGCTCGGAGTGCGGGCGCACGTTCACGATCCTCGAGCAGACCCAGGCCGGCTCGGGAGGGCCCTCCGGCTCGCCCCCGGAGGCCGCGTCCGACGAGGAGACGACGCAAGGGGCGCGCGAGGCCTCGACGATCCCCGCGGGCCCGCCGTGCAGCGTCTGCGGTGCCGCCCTCGCCGTGCGCGCCTCTGCCGAAGGGAGCCTCGAGGCACAGTGCAGCTCGTGCAGTACGACGTTCACCTACGTACTCGCGACCTCGCCCCCCGCGGAGCCGACCCGCACGTTCCGGCCTCGCGGCCGGCCTCCCCGGGACGAGGGGGGCGGGTTCGGTCCGTCGCGCTCGCGACCGTGTCGAGAGTGCGGAGGGCCCCTGAGGTTCTCGACCGACCCCGACGGGAACGTGACGGGAGAGTGCGGGTCGTGCGGCAATCGCTTCACCCTACCCCCGCGAAGGGAGTTCGGCCGGGGACGAGGGGACGGCGGCGACCGGGGTCGCCCTCGGCGTAGTGGGCCACCGTCGTTCCGCCGCCAGGGACGCTACCCTCCTCGCCGCGATTCCGGCGGCGAGGGTCCGCGGTATCGCGGCGGGGGTCCGTCGTTCCGTCGCCGCGACCGTCGCGACGACGCCGAGGACGACGACTCGACGGACCGGCGTCGGCGACGATTTCGTCGGGAGTGAGCGGGCCCCCGGCGGACGACCGCGATCCGCGTTGAGGGCCCGCCGACGGCTCCCCGCCCTCGGGTGGGACGGGAACATCGCAACGGTAATCCCCTCGACCCCACCATGGTCAGAACCGGGCTTCGCTCGCCGTAGTGGATGGCCGAGGAGTCGGACGCCGCCGAGATCCAGAAGGACCGCGAGCGCCAGCGGGCCGCCGAACGCCGGCGGATCGCGAAGGACCGGGAGGAACGCCTCGCCGCGGTCGCCCGCCTCCGCTCGGCCGACGTCCGGGGAGAGGCTCCGCCCGCCCGAGAGTCCCCGGCGCGGCGTTCCGGGAGGGCCCCGGACGCCGGCGGGGAGCCCCGCGAGCGGGTCCCCGAGGTGAGGGTCGGCCCTCCCGAGGGGCGCGGGTTGTCCCAGCCGATCGGCGGACCGATCCGACCGCCGGAGGTCGAGGCGTTCCTCGCCACCGACCCGACCGACCGGTTCGACATCGTCCGGGCGAACCGCCTTCGCGTGACGACGCTGGTCCGGAGCGCCGGAGGGGACCGCGCGCTGCTCGACGAGATCGCGCGCCGGGCGGCTGCGCTGATGGCCCGCGTGAAGCAGGAGGTCGACGACCCGCTGAACGCGGGCGCGTTCCTAAGGGAGCGTGTCCTCGAGTGGTACCGGGAGAGCCCGGCGACGCCGGAGTGGCGTCAGGACGTCGGCGACCGCTGGGCCGGCCTGTTCGCCGACTCCCGCGTCAGCGGCGGACGGCTCCAGCCGTGGCTCAACCAGCGCCTCTGGGCGACCCGGGAGGAGGCGCTCAAGGCGACGCGGGTAGCCTTGAGGCTCCGGCGCGGCCTCCTCGGGGACCGTCGCGAGCAGAGCACCGTCGCGCGCACTCCGCACCAGCAGATCGTCGCCGAGGTCGCGCAGGCGATCCTGGACGACCTCGCCTCCCATCCGCGCGAGGCCGGGGCGCCGTGCCCGCTCGTCCGCCTGAGCGAGCTCGCCGTGCGGCGCCAGGTGGCGACCGTCAACGACGTCCTCGCCCTGCTGTTCAGCTCGCCGGAGAGCGGTCCGTTCGTCGTCCTCCATCCGAACCGGTATCCGGACGTCGAGGAGCTGACGATCCGGGCTCCGGTCTCGAGCGCTGCCGGGGCGGCGCTCGCCTACAGCCTGACCCCGGGACGGCCCGGCCGTCGCGGCGCCGGCCGAGCCTCCGGGGGCGAGGGGAGCGGCCTAGACCGCTCGGAGACGGCCCGGGGCTCGACGTACGGGGGCGAAGGCGACGACGAGCTGGACGCCTCCACCGTCTGGGAGGCGGAGGACGTCGACGGCGCGGTCTGGCGGCGCATCGCCACCGAACGCCGCCGGAGCCGGCACCGCCTCGACCCCCCTCCGAAGGACTACCGTTCCCGGCCGGCCTACGAGGCGCTCCGGTCGCTCGTGCTCGAGAGCGCCGACTTCCGCAAGCAGTTCCTGACGATCGCCTGGCGCGGGAGACCGTCGGGCTTGCCGCTCCTGGCGACGCTGCTCGTGCGGGGGAAGCTCGTCCCCGAGGTCGCGACCGACCACGAGTACCTCGACGCCGAGCTCGAGGCCGCTCGGAACGACGCCGGTGGAGCGGCGACCGCAGAGGGCGTGTGGACGGTCGGCGGGTGGACGGTGCGACGGGAAGGGAGCCACGGAGAAGGGTTCCGCTACGTCGCCGAGAGCGGCGCGGCGACGCCGTAGCCCCGGCGGGCGAGGCTACGCCGACGCGACGAGCCTGCCCGGGCGCGCGCGGTAGCCGAGCTCGAGGAGGAGACCGCGGTACTCCTCGTAGGGATACTCCGGTTCCCAGCCGGCCACGGGCAGGCGCGAGCGGCGCCGGACCCGGATGCCGTCGGGGCCCCGGTCCTCGGTCGCGATCCCGCTGAAGAACCACGCGGCCGGGGCGACCGTCACGCGCGTCCCTCCCGCCGTGCCGAGGAACCGGGCGGTCTCGGGCAGGAACGTCTCGAGCACGCGAAGCCCGAACGCTCCCCGGTCGGCGAGCGACCAGGACGACGGCGGACCGGCGGGGGCGGCGAGGGCGTGAAGGGTCGCCTCGGGAGCACGGTCGAACTGCGTCAGCACGAAGATCGGGTAGAGGGTGCGCTCCTTGCGCCTCCGTTCGAGCGCGAGGAACCTCGCGACCGTCTCCATCGCCCGGGCCAGCTCGTGGTCGCGTCGGGCCGCCGGGCCGGAAGCGTCCGCCGCGGGCGGCACGAGCAGCGCGGCGGCGTTGACGAGGGCGACCAGGATCGGACTTCGGAGGAGGTGGCGGGTCGCCTCGTCGAGGACCGGCAACCGCTCGCCGAGCTCGGCGACCTCCGCGGTCGGGAAGCCGCCGACCTGGACGGGAACGGTGAGGAAGTCGCCGTCCTCGTCGGAGCCGCCCCGCGCCCATCCGCCGAGGCCGGACCGACGGAAGCCGAAGACGAACCGAAGCGGCCCGGCGTCCGGGTCGAGGTCGACCTCCGGGAACCGCCCGTCACCGAGGGCGCCGTAGATCGCCTCGAGGCGACGGATCGACTCGCGGTCGGCGTGGAACCGGAACCGGTCCCCCTCTTCCGTCCCGAAGCGGACGACCGCCGTGTAGAGGAGCCCGACGAACGTCGTCTGGCCCGAGCGGGGCTCCCCGACGACGAGCGCGGTCGTCATCGGCCTCCGAACTCCGCGGACGGAATGCGAGCGGCGGCGCGGCTCTCGTCCGTCACCGCGGCGTCAGGCGAACGCCTCGGAGATCCTCGAGTAGACGGAGGTACGCCCGCGGATCGGCGGGAGCGCGGCCCGGTCGAGGCTGGCGTCCAGCAGCGTCCACGTCCCGTCGGCGCGCACCCCGCGCGAGGAGATCGCCAGGCGGAAGTGGTTCATCGCGCTCAGCGTCGGGGCGTCGCTGATCGCGGTGAAGACCGGCACCTCCGTGCTCGTCGTGAACAGTTCGACCAGCTTGTAGAGCAGCTCGTTGCGGTACTCGTGGGTGCTTCCCCGGCACAGGAGCAGCGTCCGCCCGTTCTCGTTCGAGAGGAGCCGGCTCGCGAGCGTGTCGACCGCCGGCTTCGTGATCAGCCGGCGGATCCCCTGGCCGAGGACCTCGGCGGACGGCCCCTGCTCCCGCAGGGGGACGGAGATCGGGTCGACCTTGCCGGTCGCCTTCGGGAAGCGCCGGTCGAAGGCGATGACGCCCGCCTCGGCCTCCGGCAGCGCGAGCCGACCGGAACGCAGCAGCGACACCGGCAGCACGACCGTGTGGTTCTGGATCGTCGGACGGTTGTACTCGTCCGCGACCCCGCGCTCGAGGACCGACAGGAGGACCTCGTCGTTCGCCGGGGCCGGGTGGATCATGCGGGCGTCGATCACCGCCGAGCCGCTCGCCGTCTTCTCCACCCGGACGGGCGTGAAGTGGTTCTCGAGGTACCGCATGTAGAGCGGGCCGTTCAGCCCGTGCGACTCGGCCTTCGTGCCGTAGCCCTTCTCGGGCGTCGCGCCGTAGATCCAATGCTCGAGGGTCACCGACGGGCCGTCGACCATCGTGCCTCCGTTCCTCCGCCGCTGCCGACCGTGCCGGCCCGCGCTAGGCGGTCGCCGGCGCGGGGGCCGCCTGGAGAGTCGCCTGCTCGACGATCTCGTCGGGGACCTTGTTCGCGACATCGCGGAAGTGCTCGATGAACGAGACGTAGTCGTCGTAGGAGAAGTCCGGCTCGGCGCCGCCGTCCGCGGAGAACCCCTTCCGGACGATCCGGGGCGCGCCGACCGGCTGCATCCCCGCCTCGGCGGTCTCCGTGCGGACCCAGCTGAAGAAGTAGGCGCCCTGGTCGAAGTTGACGCCGGCGACCTTGCCGCCGCGGATCTGCGAGAGCGTCTGGGGCATGAAGACCCGCAGGAGCGCCTCGGCGTAGTCCTTGCGCTTGCGCCGCTGGTCCCCCGGGGGGACGCCGCGGTGGAGCCCGAGCTTCACGAGGACCTCGTCCCGCACGCTGTCGAACTTCGAGAGCACGATCGCCGGGTAGATCACCGGGTTGCCGACGCTGAGGCCCTGGGTCTTCATCCGGCTGAACTCCTGGCGCTTGTACGTCTGGAGCGAGACGAGCAGCGACGCGACCTCGCTGTCGTACTTCAGCATCTGGCGGAAGACCGGCGAGTCGATCTCGGTGGTCATCTTGCTGCAGTCGACGAGGATCACGACGACGTGGCTCTTCAGCAGCTGCTGGATGATCGGGCTCGCCGCCACGCCGGTCTCGATGAACTCCTGGACGTCCTCGCCCGAGACGTCGTAGGCGGCGAACTGGAGCTTCGCGAACGGGTTCACCCAGTTCTTCTCCTTGAGCGCCGTCGGCAGGCGGCCCGAGAGCGCCTTACGGTACCCGAAGACGAAGCCGATCTCGGTCATCTCGTCCTTCAGGGTCGCGCCGGGGAAGCGCGCGTCCTTCATCCCCTCGTAGACCTGGCTCATCAGGCGCAGCGACTGCAGCGGCGCATGGAAGCGGAACGAGTCCGCCACCCGCGTACCGTACTTCACCTGGGCCGCGTAGAGCAGCCCCAGGAACGTCGTCTTTCCGCACGCTCGGTCTCCCAAGATCGCAGCTGGACACATGGTTGGTTCTCCTATCCTGCGGGTTCGTTCTCCGACAGGTCCGCCGGGCCGATCCCCTCGCTCGCCCGGGCCGCACGGAGCGGCCGCGAGCTGCGGGAGAAGCCCCCGCGGTCCCTCGGATCGTGAGCACGCCCGTCCGCCCGCTCCGGGACGGGGAGGTCCGGCACCCACGCCGGGCCGAGAACGGTCTCTGGGACGCTCGGCTCCTCGGAGCGCTCGCCCAGCCAGCGGTCGACCTGGGCCCCGATCACCCCGAGCCCCCGCTCGACGCGCGCCAGGCGGTCGTCGACCTCCTCGGTCGCCGAGGAGCTTCGAGCCGGCCGGGGACGCAGGCGAAGCTCGGTCCCGGCCGACGCTACGGTGGGCTGGGCGATCCGATGCAGTTCCCGGACCGCGACCGAACGTACGATCAGCCCCGAAGGGATCAGCTCCGGACCGATGGTGACCTGGATCTCCGCGCCGAGCCGCTCCCAGTCGGGCTCCACCTCGCCGACCGCGAGACGGGCCAGGACCAGGGGGACGGAGCCCTCCACCGCGCGGCGCACGAAGGCGGCCAGCTCCGCGGGGCTGAGCCCGATGAGGTTCTCCGAGGCGGCCCGGAGCGCCCCGGCCTCGGCGGGGATCTTCGCCTGGACCGCGAGGGTCACCTCCCAGCCCGAACCGCTCCCCCCCTCGACCGAGTGGAGGGCGCGGACCGTCGCCTCGACGTCGATCGGCGCGAGCGGCAGGTAGGCGTAGGCCTTGTTCCACGGGGCGAGAACGACCCCGCCGCCGATCACGACCCTTGGGGCCGGAGCGTCCAACGACGAGGCGTCGGCGCCCCGGGAGCCGGTCGTGCGTCGTGCTCGGGGCCCGAAGAGGATGAGCGCCTTGTTCGGGGGGACGGGAACGTAGAAGATCTGGCGGAGCAGCCACGCCGCGCCGGCCGCGAGCAGGCCGACCGCCGCCGCCTCCTCGAGAAAGGTGAAGCTCAGCGGCATGGAGCCTCGTCGTTCGACGTCGCCGTCCGCTCGCCGCATCGGGGCACGGTGCGGGGCGGGTCCGGCCAGCCGTCGACCCGGACGGGGCTGGTAGCGAGGACCCTGCGCGCGAGAAGATCCGGGGAGAGCGAGAGCAGCGTGGAGGATGTCCAGCCTCCCATCCCGATTTTCCCCCCTGCTTGGTCGACCCTGCACGCAGGGTCGCCGACGTGTCGAATGCGCATGTATGAGTATAAATTCCTACGCAGTTATTTTGCCGGACGACGACCGGTGCTCACCCCTCCGGTGCGCCGGCCGTCGACACGGGCGAAGCCTTCGCAGGAGCGCATGTCCCACGGCGGCGTCGTCCTCGCGCGGCTCGGGTCCACGCCTGTCGACCGGTGACGCGGCCGAGTCGTCGGTTCGTCGGGTCGTGGAGTCCTCTTTCTGCGGCGAACGGGATCCTTCTCGAGCGCAGGCGGACTGCCGGAGGCCGGGGTGACCCGCGGTACGAGCGCCCCGGTGGCTTCGCCGGCGTCGGGCCACGCACCCCGAGTCCGCGGTCCCGTCGCGCTCTCGGTACGGCGCGGGGCTACTCGCCGATCTCGCGCTCGAAGAACAACGCCCCCGCCACGGGATGCGGCCAGAAGGCGGGGATGGGGCGGAACCCCAGCTCCTGGTAGAACTCGATCGCGGCGTACATCGTCGGGAGCGTGTCGACCCTCAGTCTGTCGTACCCCAGACGAGAGGCCCGGTCGAGCAGGGCCCGAACGAACGGAGGCCCGAACTCCTTCCCGCGATAGTCCGATCGCACGTAGATCCGCTTGATCTCGCCGACCTTCGGTTCAAGCTCGCGCAGCGCCCCACACGCGACCACGCGGTCGTCCTCGAACCAAAGAAGGACGCTACCGCGGGGCGGCCCGTACGCCCCGGGCAGTTCCGAGATGAGCCGGTCGACCAGCCCGAGACCGGCGCGGACCGTCGGTTCCGACATCGGGGCAGGATCCTGGTGGTCGGCGAGCCACTCGCGATACTCCCGGAAGAGCCGGCGGACGGTCTCGAGGTCCTCGGACCAGCGAACCTCCCGGGCCTGCGCCCGGGGCCCGCCATCAGGATCCCGTCGCTCTGCGTCCCTCACTAGACCCCGTACCTCGGACTCGAGACGCCGAGAAAGGCCTTGCCCCGGGGGCAGTCTCTCGGGTCTCCCGGACCGGAGCGGCGGGCGCGGAATCGGTCCGGAAACCGTCGGG